>JACRDN010000014.1 GCA_016218575.1 Elusimicrobiota bacterium | reverse complement strand
CATTTCCCTGGGTGACCACCTCTTTGCTATTCTTCATTTGAGCGTAACCTCCTTGGTGGGCCAGTTCAAGCTGGCCTCTTTTGATTTCCTCAACCAAAGGTTACGCTTTTTGCTTTTTCTCCATCAAACGGGACGCGGCCCGGTGTCGCTCAGGATGTACAGGAGCCTGTCGAGGAAATGGAATCTCAGGCCGGTGGTGGCGTCCAAGTCGAGGTCGCTGTGATGGACTTTATGGATTCTCCAGACAAGCGGCGTTTCGTGGGAGAGGCGGTGGACCCAGTACTGGCTTAAGTCCACGAACAAGAGGGTCAGCACTATGTTGGCCCATGGTCCTAGACAAACCAAGTTGAGAAAGCCCCACCCGCCCTCTTGAAGCCGCCGCAGAAGGGGAAGCAGGATAAACACGCTCAACCCGGGATCGATGAAGGTATTGAGGCCCGCCAAACCGAAGTTCGTAAGACACCGGGGAAGGAAGGCCGCCCGCCGAGGCCGCCAGGGGCGAATGCGCTCCAAAGCCATGAAGAATACAAGCCCGGCGGCGAAAACCCAATTGCAGAGAACGAAGTGCATGCGGACATCCTACCAGAAAATGATAGGATGCGCGGAGCATCCCCGCTGAACGATGGCCTGGGCCAATTTCGCGTTCAAGTATCGCCTGCACCTGATCGCCCTCTATTTTCTCGCCTTTCTCAACTCCGTCTCAGTCATGCACGGGGCGATCAAGCCGGGCTTCGCCGCGGCTGGGCTGTGCTTCTCCTGCCTGGCCGCGGCCGTTTATTTGTTCAACATGATCTGGGACGATGTCGAGGATAGGATCAATTCTCCAGGGGAATGCCTGGAAGAAAGACAAAAGCCCGCCGTCCGAGTCGGGAGCCTAGGCCTGTTCCTCATCCCTTTCATTTATCTATGGGCCAAAGCCCCTCTACGGGTCTGGGGATCTTACCTGGGAATAGGCCTTTTGGGGATTCTTTACAGCCGGCCCTGGGACGGAACGGACTTTCGTCTCAAGAACAGCGCCTGGACAAAAACGGCTACCATGACCGCCTGCGTCTTTTGGACCGTCGTCGTCGTCCCTCTAATGCTCAAGCACCCCCTGAACCTCGAGCTCCTTTGGCGCTGCTGGCTAAGAGCCTATCCCTCGGCGCTCGTGATCGCCGCCACTGGCTTGCTTTGGGACATCAGGGACGCGCGGGGAGACGCCGCGGCCGGAGTGAATACTCTGCCGGCCCTCTGGGGGGCCCCCGCGACCGTGGCATTGATCTGCGCCATGATGTCCTTCAACCTCCTGTGGCCCGCCATGGCCGCCGGAACGCCCACCAAAGCCAACTCCCTGATTACCCTGATCTTCGCGGCAGGGTCCATCGAATTCAAGCAAGGACTCTATTTCCACGCCCTGATCCTGGCGCAGACGGCGGCTGTCCTGGCCTGCCTGGCCTAAGGCGCCAAGGCAGGCCCAGGAGCTCCAGCAGCGTCAGATTGCCGGGATCCGGAAAATCCGGGAGGCCGATCTTGATCGAGTCCTGGTCGTCGATTTCGCGGTAACTGCCCAGCCAGCGGTCCCAAAACGAGAATATGATCCCATAGTTTGAATTCGTTTCCTGGCTGAGCGCGGAGTGATGGACGCGGTGCATGTCCGGAGTGGTGAATACCAATCGGGTCATTCTTTCCACGCCGATCGGGAGCCTAAAATTGCAGTGCTGGAAGTAGATCAGGACCAGAAGGAACACCCCGGCCGCCGCCGCGGAAATCCACGTGGAGCCAAGAACAACCATGACCGCGAAACGCACTGGGAGGAAAAGGGCGTGCTCAGCGACATGGAAGCGGAAGCCAGTGGTGACGTCCATCTGGGAATCCATGTGATGCACCATATGGATGCGCCATAATAAAGGGTTGCGGTGAAAATGCCTGTGGAATAGGAACGTCGTCAAATCGACCGACACGATCGTCGCCAAGACATTGCCCCAGAAGCCGATCCCCAAAAGAGGCAGCAGGCCGAGGCCCATGCCGCTGAACCAATGAAGGAATGGAAACATCCAAAGACCAACAGCGCAGTCCAGGGTGAAGATGCAGAAAGATAAGAATATATTGCGCCCGCAGCGAATCAGCTGCGAGTCGGGCGCCGGACGATAGCCCCACTTTTGCTCGCATGTCCAGAAAAGGAGGAGAGGGCCGAAGAAGTAGAGCGCCTCAGAGAACACAGCCGCTCATCTTGAAATCTCGATTTGGAGCGCCGAGAAAACGCCTCCGGAGGGCGAGATGCTGACGATCCCGTTGAATCCCGCCGGCACGCGGATCAAATGATCGCGCCTGGCCCGGAAAAGCCGCCCGTTGAGGTTGATGGTCGCTCCATTGTCCAAGACGATCCAAAGCAGCTCCTTTTTGACCGGACCCAGCCATTTGACCGCCTTTCTGACGGTCAAAAGGCCGGCAGACACCTTATTGCCGGCGACAAGGCGCCTGATCGAGAAAGGCTTCGCGGCATCCTTGCCCAGCCCATCCTTCATGAGAGAGTAAGCGTTATATCCCTGGGGGAGGGGCTTGCCTTGCCTGCGCAGGACCTCAACATCCTTGCCGGAGGCAAGCGCGTCCGCATACCGAGGCACCTGCACTCGCAATCCCCAATCCGACTTTTCGGATTCTAGGACGCCGGCCTCCATAAGGGACATCGCGCCGAAAACGCTAACGTCTCCCGCTTCGTGCGAAACGACACGCCCGTTGAGAAGGCGGTAGCTTCCCCTCTCCATGGCGAAAAACAGCGTCTCATTCTTGGCGATCACCGCTGGAATTTCCCGTTTGGGAAATACTATTGTCAGCAGGATTCGGTGATAGTTCTTGGAATCGTAGACGACGCGCTGCTCCCCGATATCGTTTTTCCAGGCCAGCGGCAGGGATTCCGGCTTGGACAAATCCACCATGGAGGGAGCATCCGCCTGGGCCCAGGCCAAAGAAGAAGCAAGAAGAATCGCCGCGATCAATCCGGAGCCGCTCGCCCGCATAGCGACTCGAAGGTATAACAAACGGGCCGCCCTGTCAATCGCCCGGCTCGAAAGGCATCCTAAGCAGACGCCCCAGGCCCAGCTCCTCACGCTTAGAGTACTCGGGCAGGCCGATCTCGATCGAAGACTGCTTGGGGCCTTCCCGGAAGCTCCCGAGCCAGCGGTCCCACACCGAGAGGATGATGCCGTAGTTGGAATGGTTTTCCTCTCCCCGCGTGGAATGATGGACGCGGTGCATGTCCGGGGTGGTGAAAGCGAGCTTAAACCGGAGCTCCACGTTCCCCGGCAAACTGAAATTGCAGTGCTGGAAATAGATGAAGACGGGCGCGGCCAGGCAGTAGGCGCTGGCCTGCGGGAAGCTCACCCCCATGAGGCAGGCGCAAACCAGGCGCGCCGACAATTCTATGGCGAATTCCCCGGGATGGCAGCGGGGTGCCGTGGTGACGTCCATGTCCCGGTCCGAGTGGTGCACTCTATGAAAGCGCCACATCCAAGGGACCTCGTGCAGGGCCCGATGCACCGCATAGAAGGCCAGGTCTAGGACCAGGAAAGACGCGGCCAAGCGCGCCGCCGGGGCCAGCCTCAGCCAGTGAAGCAGGCCCCAGGAACGGATTTCGAAAAAAAACAACGCGGGAGCCAGAAAAGCCAAATTGAAGGCCTGCTCCATAAACACCATGAAGGCCCCCATGGCCAAGTTCGCCCGCAAGCGCGGAGCCTGGGGTTTAAGCCACGGGCGCTGGGGATAAAGCCGCTCGGCCCCGGCCAACAGGATCATGGCGCAGGCGAGGAAGGCCAGGACCGCGCCGCTGCGCAGAATCCATATCCTCACGGCGGACCCAAACTCAGCAGCGCGGCGTCGAACACATGCGAATTACGCGAGCGGGCCATTTCCCTGAATTTCTCGCGCGCCAGTCCGTAGCCCGGCCAGAGCTCGAAGGCCCTGACGATCTCCCTCTCTGCCTCGTCCCAGCGCCCCGCGCGGGCGTAGGCCTCGGCCAAGGCCGCGTGAGCCCGGGCGACGCCGGAATCGGCCCGCACCGTGGCCTCGTGCAGCTCTATGTCCCCGCGGAAATCGCGCGCGCGGCTCCACGAGCGGACACCCCCCAGGATCAATAAAGCGGCCAGGGCGCCGCCCGCGGCCTTCCTTGACGAAGGGCCCGCGTCCCATGCCTTCGACAGGACCGCGGCCGCCGCCAGGCACGCGCCGGCAGAGGGCAGAAACAGGTAGCGCTCGGCCTCGAGGTTGCGCAGTAGAAACATGCCGCTGACTGGGGTGAGGCTGATGGGTATCCAGAGAAGTCCAAAGCTTAAAACAGGCTGGGATTTCCTAAGGCGCCAGCCCGCTCCGAGTAAAAGCACCAGAAGGAGGAGCCCTGAAATGACGCGCCGGTCTCCCCAATCCTGCGCCGGCCGCGGCGCGTAGTCGGCCTGCAGGCGCCGCGGCCAGAGAAGGAGCCGAACCTCGTCGCTCCAAACCGCGAGCGAGGTCCGCAGGCGAGTCGCGGGGTCGCGGTAGTAGCCCGACATCCAGCCCGGGGTCGCGGCCTTGGGGCGCGGCGGGGGCTCCGGAGGTCTTCCCAACCCCGAGGGACGGGAGAAGAAAGAGAAAAGACCCGGCCTGTCTTGAGCCAAGCGGCTGAAGACGTCTCCGCCGGCGTCGAGGCGGTAGCCCGCGCGAGGCGCGCGGAAGCCAAGGAACAAGACGAGGAGAGCCGCGGCCGCGGCGAGATAGGCGGCCCGGCTCTTCGGAGGCCTGCCGTCCTCCGGGAATATACAATCGGAAAGAAGAACCAGGGCCGGAAAAACCACCGCGCTTTCCTTGGACAGGAGAGCCGCCGCGAACGCCGCGAGCGAAGCCGCTCGCCAGCCGCGCCTATACAGGAAAAGCGCGAACGCCGCGAAGACAAAAGCCATCGAATCGCAGCGGTAGCTCACAAGAGCCACGGCCTCCGCGTGGACCGGGTGGCAGAGGAATAAGAGGGCCGCGGCAACGGCCAACAATCCGCGGCCCGATAGGAGCCACGCCAGGGCCAGCACAAGAAAAGCCGCCAGACCATGCCAAAGAACGCCGGTCAAGCGAAGGCCCCATGGCCGCTCTCCATAGACCGCCCGGTCGGCCAGGATGGAGGCCAACCACAGAGGGCGGGCCGAACCCCTCACGGGCAGGGGAGTGATCAAGCTCCGCGGGTCGAGCACCAACTTAAGATTCCTGGGCTCCCCCAAAAACGACTGCTCCTCCACGAAGGTGTGGTCGTCCCAGACCAGGGGATAGCCCAGCAGGGCGCCGTAGAGGAGGAGTCCGAGCAGCTCGAGCGCCAGGAGCCAGGCGATGCCGAGAAGGAAAATTCCTTTTTTCCCCATTGTGGGAGGAGTCCTCGTTAACATATCATAAGCTGCCGATCTTGGGCAATCAGCGAGACATGAGCCTTTCCTCTGGATTTTTAGCGCTGCTGCTGCTCGGGCCGCTTCAGGCCGCGGTCGAGATCAAGTCCGCGAACGGTGGATACTCCATCGAGAGGGATTCCCTAAAACTCGTCTGGAAGCCGGGTTCGGGCTTCGCGTTCTACGACCTCAAGGCCGACCCCGGGCAGGCGCGCGACGCCATCAAGGCAAATCCCGCCGCGGCCTGCGCCTTGGCCAAGATGCTCCTGGACCGGCTGCGCCAAGATCCGGCGAAGGCGAAGCCGCCGGCAAGCTCGAAAGACGTGGAAGAGTCCCTGCGCCGCATCGGCTACACGCGATGAGCTCCCTGGGACTGCTCCTCTTCCTCCTGGGGACCATTCCGACGGCCGTGGCCGAGTCGAGACCGGACGTGGTCCTCGTCACTTGGGACGCGGCCAGAGCCGACCACGCAGGCTGCTACGGCTACCGCCGAAAGACCACCCCGCTATTCCTGGACGCGCTCGCCAAGGAGGGCGCTCTCTTCGAGCGGGCCTACGCACAGGCCCCTTGGACGGCCCCGAGCCTGGCCACGTTGCTGACCTCCCGCTACCCCGAGGCCCATGCCTGCAACATCCTAAAGCCCATTCTGGACCCTGGGCTTGCCACCTTCGTCAAGGCTTTTCGGCAAAGCGGCTACCGCACCGCCGCTTTTGTCGCGGGCATGCCCGGAGAATCCGCTCTTGGGCTGACCCGCGACTTTGAGACCGTAAGGCCGTTCTGGGTCGGAGAGCCGCTCGAAAAAATTAGAAAGGAAGTCTTGGAATGGGCCGACGCCGGCGACCCCCGCCCTTTCCTGTTTTGGATGCACGCGTTTAATTCCCACCTTCCGTATTACTGCCCCAAGGCCTACCGGGAGCAATTCGAGCCCGACTACTCGGGCCCCGTCCACGAGGTGGACCAGGAGCTGTACGCCGAGCCGACCTTGGAGAAGCTTCTCGAGGTGATCCGCTTCTACAATGAGCCCTCTCCGGAAAATTCTCCCAATCCCAAGCTCCAAAGCCTCATGGCCCGCATCCAGGCCGACCCGAAAAACATCGCCCATTTCACCGCCCACTACGACGGCTGCCTGAATTACATGGACCGGGAATTCTCCATCCTCAAAAGGGAGCTGGAATCGGCGCGCCCGAGGGGCGGGATCATTTGGATCGCGAGCGCCGACCACGGGGAGCACCTGGGAGACGCGGTGGAGCACTCCAGCCCTACCCTGTCTCACCCTTTGGCGGACTTGCATGAAAGCCTGCTGCGCGTACCCCTCCTCATAAGGGTTCCCGGCGCGCCTAAAGGGCGAAGGATCAAGGCCCCGGTCATGCTCATGGATGTAGGCCCGACCCTCCTGTCGCTCGCCCGCGTCCCGATCCCGGAAGGCATGCAGGGCCTCGACCGATCGGCCGAGATCATGGGCAAGGCCGCCCGGCCGGCGAGGGCCTGGGCCTACGCCGCGGACGTCGCCGGCCGGGGTTCGGGCTGGAGCTGGACCTTGGTCAAGGGCGGATGGAAGCTGGCCCGGACCGGCCAAGGCTGGGAGCTCTACGATCTAAGCGCCGATCCCTTGGAGAAAAAAAACCGCGCCGACTCGGAGCCCGCCAAATTCTTGGAGCTGGCCGGCGTCTACCTCCCGGAAATCCACGCGGGCGCGAGCTCTAATGCACCCGCTCAATAAATTTCTGCGCTGGTATCCGGCGCTCATACTATTCTGGGCGGGGGTTGGTGCTTGGGAACTGCTCCTCGCCCCATCGGCGACGCGGCTTTTCCATCTTGCATTCATTCTCTACGCCGCGCCTCTGCTCACCTGGCGACTCCTCAACCTCTTTCATCCCATCCGCGAGGGGCTTTTCTACTTCTCCGAAAAGGACTATTCCCCATGGCTGGCGTCCAATTACATCCAGGACGTCTACAATGTGTTCCCCGGCCTGGAAGGCCCCCTTCTCCTGGCGCCGGGCCTCTTCAGCCTGTGGCTCAGGCTCTGGGGAAGCTCGGTGGGCCGGGGCGTCTACTGGGCTCCGCAAATCTGGATCATAGACCGCGGGCTTATGGATATAGGAGATGGAGCGGTTTTCGGCTCCCGGGTGGTGTGCTTTGGCCACATCATCAAACCCAAGAAAAACCGCCACATGCTCTATATCAAGAAGGTCCGGATCGGCGCCGGCGCCTTCGTGGGAGCGGCCTCCAGGCTCACCGCGGGCGCGAGCGTAGAGGCCGGAGCCTCCGTCCCGATCGTCTCCGACCTTTACCCCAACAGGCGCTTTCGCAAAACCTGATTTTTGATAGAATAAGTCATTATGTTCAAGAAGAGCCCTTCCGAAAATCAGCGCAAGGCGAACAAGCGCCGCAAGTACGTCAAGCCGAAATTGACCAAGCACGGCGCCCTGTCCCAGACAGCTCTGGCCCGCAGCTATTGAGCAAGCCCCGCCGCATCGCTTTGCTGCCGGGCACGAGCCTGGAGGACCCCACGTACCGGCGCTTGTTCGATGGGCTGGAGAGCTCCCTGCGCCCCCTGGGGTTTATGGCGCGCGCCTTCTCGCCCGATGAGGGAGGCGAAACTTTAGACCATTTCTCCCCAGACATGGTGCATCTACACTTCACCGGCCATCTTCCCGGGCCCTGCCGCCGGCTCCTCGCGCGCTCCATGGCGCGCGGCGCGCGCCTGGCCCTCACTTTCCAGGACTTGGACAACCAGGACCGCCCAGCCAGGACCGCGGGGCAGACCCGAGTGATTTCCGATCTAGTGGATAGGGCATTTTTCGTGTCCGCACTTACCCCAGCCATGGCGCTGCGCGTCGTTTCAAACTTTCCCCAAGCCCGGGGCAAAATCGCTTCCATAGGGAATGGCGTGGGCCCGGAATGGTTCCAGCCCAGAAGCGGGTGCCGGACGCCGAGCCTGGTGTCCATAGCGAGGCTTTCCCCTTATAAAGGAACGGACATCCTTCTCTGGGCTTTCCGCGAGCTTCTGGACGCCCATCCGGAGGCCCGTCTGACCCTTTTCGGCGAGGACTTTCAAAACGGCCACTTCCAGGGCTTGGCTGAAAAGCTTGGTCTGGACGGCTATGTGGAATTCAAGGGCTTAGCCTCCGCTTTTCGCTTGAAAGCAGCGCTTAAGTCATGCCGATTATTCGCCTTCACTTCCCGAGACGAGACCTACGGCATGGCCCTTCTCGAGGCCATGGCCGCCGCGGCTCCCATCGTGGCCTCCGCCACGGGGGCCGCAGCGCTTTTCATCGAGCATAAAAAGTCGGGCTGGCTTTGCACGCCCGGGGACTGGAAAAGCCTGGCCCGGGGGATGAAAGCCCTTTGGCGCGACGAGAGTCTAGGCGAGACCCTAGGCCGAGCCTGCAGAGAGGTAGCCCTAAGCCAGACGTGGGAGCGAAGGGCCTCGGAATATGCGCGATTATACGCCCATTAAGCTCAGCCTTGTCATCCTCACTTACCGGCGCCTGGCCTCGGTCCTGCGCTGCCTCTCGAGCCTTCGTGAAATGCCGCGTCCCGATGTCGAGGCGCTGGTCGTCCTCAACGGCAGGGAGGCGGACAACCCTCTGCTCTTGGAGGAATTGGCAGCAAAATACTCTTGGGCTAAGGCCTTCCCCATAGAAAGGAGCCCGCGGGGTCTGGCCCGGAACTTGGCCGCGTCCCGAGCCCGCGGGAAGCTCGTCTATTTCCTCGATGACGACGTCGTCGTCCCGGAGGGCTTTATCTCCAGCGTCCTGGAGGCCGCAGGACGACATCCCCTAGCGCCCGCCCTGGGCGGCCCCCACCTGGGAACCCCGGAAGCCTCCGACTTCCAGGCCGCGGCGGACTTTCTCCTGCGCTCGCCGCTTGGAGCCGGCCCCTTGCGGGCGCGGCATTCGCCGGGCTCGGAGGAAGGTCCGGCCCCGGGCTGGAAGTTCACCCTATGCAATTTGGCCTTCCGGAGGGAGATTTTCGAGCTCCACGGCCTGCGCTTTCCAGACCGCTGCGCCAGCGCCGAGGAGAATTTGCTCCTATTCGAAGTGGAGGAAAAACTGGGCCTTCCGGTATTCTCGCCGTCGCTGTATGTTTACCACGAGCGAAGAAACGGCCTTCTTCCCTTCATGCGCCAAACATTTCTCTGCGGCAAGGGCCGGGGAGAGATCACCCGAATCAAGCCTCTCTCGCTCCACCCAGCCATCCCGGTTCCCCTCCTCTTTGCAGCCTATCTGCTGGCATGGCCCGTTCTTCCGCGCGCGGCGGCCTTCGCAGCACCCCTACTGGCTTACGGCACCCTCGCTTTGCTCGAGTCGGCACGCCTGCTTCTCCGCCAGAGGCGCTGGCGCGCCGGCCTCTGGCTCGCGGTCCTGTTTCCGGCGGCCCATCTTTCATACGCCCTGGGCCTGGCCCGAGGACTGTGTTCGCGCCCATGAAGAGCCTCGCTCTCGACTTTTACGGAATAAGCCTTTCGGTGGAGGCGGACTCGTCCGAGATTCTCGAACCGCTGCGCAGGGATTTCGAATACTTCTCGGCGCCCGGCCCCACTTCGGACGGCCGGGAGCCTGCCGCCATTGGGATTCGGCTTTGGTTGAAGGCGCCGCCAGCCCATAGGCTGTCGGACGCTGGCGTTCCCATTTTTAAAACCAAAGAATTCTTGGTCAAGCAAAGAACAAGCCAACGGCTTATCTCCTATTGCGACCAGGCTTGGGCCTTCTACGACTACCGCTCCCGCCGAGGCGAGATATTCTGCGTCCGCCCAGAGAGGCTCCATGAGCTCGCGTATCTGGCCGCTCTCTCCCGGGTCGGAGAGGAGCTCGACCGGCGCGGACTCCACAGAATCCACGCGCTGGGCTTCGAGCATCGTGGCCTCGGAGGGCTCCTATTGCTGCCCTCCGGCGGAGGAAAAAGCACCATGGCCTTGGAGATGCTGGAGAGGGAAGGCTTCGGCATCCTCTCGGACGACACTCCGCTCGTGGATTGCGCCGGCCGGCTTAGGGCCTTTCCCCTCCGCCTCGGATTCCAGCCCTCGGCCGACCTGTCGGGCCTTCCCGCCCGGCACGTGCGGCAATTGACGCGCCGACGCTACGGAGTGAAGAAGCTGGTGGATTTGACCTATTTCAGAGACAAGGTAAGAAGCGATCTTCCCCTTTCATGGCTTTTGATAGGGCGGCGCGGCGCGGCAGCGCCCCTCCTGCGCCCGGCCTCATGGCCCATGGCTATCCGGGCCTTGGCCGTCCACCTCGTCTTGGGGCATGGGGTGGCCCAAATGGCGGAGTACATGCTCCGGCCCTCGCCCTACGGCCTCTCCAACCTGACCGGCATAGCCCTCTCGCGCCTGAAGACGGCCCGACGCATCCTTGGGCAAGTGCGGTCCTATGAATTTCAGCTGGGAAATAACCCGCGCCGCAATCTCGAGGCCCTCGGGGAATTTCTGAACAACTACTCCAGATCCACTTCGCGCAACTGCTTGTCGGCCCATAGCTCCACCCCTTCGGCGTCCGGAAGCCTGGCGCCGGGAAATCTCTCCTGGTAAAGCCGCGCCAACTCGTCTATCGCGAAGAAAGGCGCGGCCTCCCCCTGTAAAAGCAATTTCAGCCCCATGACTCGGCTCAAGAGGTAGTGGCGGACGTACTCCGTGGAGAAGCATCCTCCGGCGCTGGTGAAGCGCCAGGTCAGGCGCAAGGCGGCGAGGCTCTCCTTGGCCGCGTCCTGGAGGCCGGGTGCAGCGCCCTCGCCGCGGCGGGCAAGCGCCGAGCCCCAGCTGTATTGCCAAAGTCCGGGAAATCCTGCTCCGGCCGGAAGGAGGAGCCCATCGCGATCGGGCTCGCCGCAGGCTTCAAGAAAGCGCGCCGGACATTCCAGATAGGGCAGGCGGCTCCATAGCCGCCACAGGCTCTCGGACAGGATTATGGGCAAGGTCCCGGGCGCCCCACGCTCCAAGGCGAACGTCCTAAGCGCGGTGAAAAGGCGCGGAAGATCGCGCTCCTCCAAGGAATCGTCGTCCAAGACCAGATAGGAGCGGTAGAGGTCGTCGCAGGAGCCTCCGGTCAACGAAGCCCCCAGGGCTTGGCGCAGCTCGCAGGCAAGCCTCATGCGCCTGCCTCTCTCCACTAGGCGTTCCGCGTCCATTTTCTCCAGCGCCGAATGCAGGCCGCCCGGGGCCGAGGAATCGGCGGCTCGCCCTTGACGAAGGGAAAGCGCGCTTTGGTGCAGTTGCCTCAAGGCCTCGGCGCAGAGCGCGGCGTGCGCTGGCCGCGGCCCCGAGCGCGGGCAGCGCTCGGCCTCGAAAGCCGCGCGGCTCAGCGGCTCGGATAGCGCCCGCGCGGCGCGGGCGTAGCGCATCGCGTCGGTAAACGCCTTTTGGGCCTGGACCCGGGCCAGGCCCGCGCGCGCTCCGCGTTTCCAAAGACACGACTGCATGAGTCGGGTATAGGCGTGCGCCGCCTCCCCCAATAATTCCGGGCCGGGTATGCTCGAGGAAGCCCTTTGGCGGCGGGGAAATCCGCCCGCGAGAACCCGTCCCCGGGAGCCCAGCTCCGCGGCGCGGCGGCCGCCCCAGCGCAGATAAGCTTCCAAATCCTCCGGCCCCGCGACCAAAACTTCTCCGAAGAAGGGAAACACGGCCCTCCACCGCCTCAAGCTCTTCTGAAAACCACGGCACCATTCAAGGCCTCGCTCCTCCCCAAGCTCCCGGGCCACGGCCACGAAGTCGATGTCGCTCGTCCCCGGCCGCCAGTCCGATGAGGTCCAGCTGCGGTGCACCGCGAGGGCCTTGAGGCCTCGCCGGCGCCTCGCCCAAAACGCTAAAAGGCGAAGAGACAGCCGGGCCCAGCCGATAAAAATCCAGCGGAGAGGAGGAAAAGCCGCGCCTTTGAAAACCGCGTGAGCCAGAGCTCTCCGCGCCGCCGCCCGAAAGCCGCCGTCAAAAAGGCCGTCGCCAATGATCCGGACCGCGGCCGCCGGGCTCTGGGCCAGGCCCTGAGGATTGCCCTTGACCGCAACCCGATCGAGGACATGAACCCCCGAGTCCAAGCTGACCCCGACTCGGGAATTGCCACAGACCGACACCCGGCTCAGATTGGACGAGCCATCCTCGACCGCGAGGCCGAAAGAGTTGCCCATAAGGCCGCAGCGCGCCAAGTCGAGAGCGCCGCCCTTCTCCACGGAAATTCCGCTCTCCGCATTCCCCAAGAAAAGCGAGTTCTCGGCCCCAAGGGCGCCGCCGGACACCAGGGCGCCGTGTCGGCGGCAATTCTCGACGCGGGACCGCCGCGCTTGGGCCCAAGCGCCGGGCCCCACCTCGACACCGACCTCCCCCCCCAGGACACGTCCGCCGCTCCACGCCAGGCGGGCTCGGCCGCCGGCCAGGCTGATCCCGGCCCGCCCCGACTCCAGTATTTCACAGGAAGAGCACTCCGCACGTCCTTCCTCCACCGCGATTCCGAACGCGTTTTTTTCGAAGCGGCATGTGGAAAGTCGAGCGGCTCCGTTCTTGGCCAGATGAAGCCCGGCCCCCCCGCAGCCCCGGAAACGGCCGCGTCGCGCCTCCAAGGCCCCGCCCAGCAGGCTCACGCCATGGCCACGACAGTCTTCAAAGGAGGATTTTTTAAGGAAGACGTGGGCTTGAGCCGCAACCTCGAGCCCGATGCCTCCACCTCGGACAATTCCGGCGAGCAGGCGCAGGCGCCCTTGCGATGCGCGGATGGCCGCCTGGTTGCCCTCCATGACGCAGCCGGCAAGCTCCGCCTCTCCTCCGGCCACGCTCATTGCCAAGACGGGATGGTCCCGGATCCGGACGCCCCTGGCCTTGAGGCGCCCCCCGGAAAGGGATATCCCGACCGAGGTGTTGTCTGAAAACTCGCAGTTTTCCAGGTTCCCCCGCCCTTGAGCGAGAGAAAAACCGAAGGCGTTGCGCTCCAGGGAGCATCGCTCCAAGCGCACGCGGGCGCTTCCCGAGGCATGGACTCCCGCCGAGCCATGCCCGGAGAATACGCAGCCGCGCGCCGTCAAGCGCCCCCCGACCGCCGCGACGCCGTGGCGCAGGCAATTGTCCACGATCACATCCTGTATCTCGGCCCGAGCGTTGGCCGAGAGCTCCAAGCCCGTGCCGCCCCCCCGGAGCTCTCCCTTCCTCCATTGCAGACGCGCAGAGCCTGCGCCCTCGGCGGGCGGACTCAGGACAACTCCGGCTCGGCCATTATCGAGGACCCGACAATCCTGAAGCTCAGCTAGCCCCTCTTGGAGGGACAAGCCCCATGCGTTTTTCTCCAAGACGCACCCGGAAAGCTCCGCTCGGCCGCCGGCCTTGACGAGCAGTCCTGCGCCTGCGTGGCTTAGGAATATAGACCCGCGGGCCGTCAGACACCCGCCCGAGATAGTCGCGCCATGCCCGCGGCCATTATCCAAGCGCACGCCCTCGAGCTTGGCGCGCGAGCGGTTGAGGAGCTCAAGGCCGGACTCTCCGCCCTTGAGCCGCCCTCCTTTCCAGGAGAGAGTCCCCAACGACAAGGCTATGCCGACGACGTTATCCTCGAAGAGCCCATCCTCCATGCTCAACGTCCCGCCCCGCCATGAAATCCCCCAGGCGTTGCGCTTGAAGCTCACCTCCCTGAGAAAAAGGCCGGCCCGGCCGAAGCCGTTGACTCCTCCGATTTCGCTTCCCGACACGTCCGCGCGGGCCAAGGAGCCGCTCGAGCCCGGCATGAAATGGATTCCCCCCCAGGGCTCGCCCCCGCCGAAGCGTATCCGGCTCGCGGCCTCGCCCTCGGCCTTCAAGCGGCCCGCCACCAAAATGCGGCAGCGCCCCGCACTACGCGCGTAGCGCCCGTGATGGTTGGTGCAGAGCGACTCGGGCGCAAAGCCGATCTCGGTCCCGGGAAGAATTTCAAGCGTGACGCCGGGCGGGACGTAGACGTCTCCGAGCAGGCGGACCTTCCCCGACCAGGAGGCTCCCTCCTCGACGATGCCGAAAATCTCCCGCTCCGCGGAAAGGTCCTCGCTCGGCGCGCCCTCGGGAGCCTCGCCGGCCAAAAGGCGCGCCGCCAAGTCGGGAAGATGCCGGTCCCACAGGCGGGAGACAAGGCAATGGCAGAGGGCCAAGGCGCTGCCCGCTGCTCCGGCTCCCGAGAGGCGTGAGAACGGTTTAATGGCAAGCTGGTGCAGGCCAGCGGCCGGCACCGAGAGAACTGCCCCAATGGCGCGCGCCTTGGCGCTGTCGAGCCTGATCCAGCGCCTGCCCCGCCGCACGGCCACAACTTTTCCAATGAAGGAATTCTCGGGAAGCGACGGATCAAAGGACAGCTTCACGTCGCCCTTGGTGAGCCCATGCGAAACACCCTCCCTCTTGAATCGCCCCCAAAGGCGGTGCACTAGATAGTCGGCTTCCCCTTTTTCCCAATGGAGGATCACCGCCACGTCGCCCACGGAGAGGCTCTCGAGCCCGGCTCGGCGATAATAGACCAGGTCGCCGGGCTCTATCAGGAAGCGCATGGAATCGCTGCGCACGCGCAGGCCCGGCTCGACCGGATTCACGGGGCGGAGGCTTTCTGGGCGGCTTCCGGATCGAGTTCGTCCAAGAAGCTCAAGGACTTGCGGCACCATTTGTCGAGGAACACGTCGCGGTTGGCACGGGCCTGGGCCGCCATGGCCTCGAAGCTCCCGAAGCTCTTATGACCGAAATGGTGCACGAAAACGTCCTGCGCGCAGGCAAGCTCATAGCCCGCTTGCCTGAGCCTCAGGCAATAATCGTACTCCTCGTAGCAGCCCCGGCCGAAACGCTCGTCGAGAAGGCCGACCTTGGCGACCGCCTCACGCTTGAGAAGCAGGCAAAAGCCGGTCAAGCGGGGAACCGAGAGCGCCTGGCCCTGGTGCTTGAGGGCCCAGGCCTGGGCGAACAGGGGCAGCTCCTTGAGCCCCTGGTAGCCCGCTCCCGGCACGAGCTGAAAGCCCACGGTCTCGTTGGTGCAGGGGCCCGCGGCCGCGATCCGGGGCAAGCGCGTGGCACAGGCAATGAGCCCCTCGAGCCAGCCCGCAGTCACGACCACGTCGCTGTTGAGCCATACCAGATAGCGGCCCTTGGCCTTCTCCATGCCTTGGTTGATCGCCTTGGCGAACCCCAGGTTCTCCGGATTGCGGATGAGGCGCACGCCGGGAATCTTTTTGGCCTGGGCCGCGGTCCCATCGGTCGAACCGTTGTCCACGATGATGATCTCGTAGGGCTTACGGGTGCACGCGAGCACCGAATCCAGGCACTGGCGGGTGTATTTCCATTGGTTAAAGCAAGGGATGATGAGGCTTGTCAAGGCCGTGGCCGGGGCCCGGCGCGCCGCCGCGAGCTTGAGCAGGCGCTTTGTAAGCCTAGGCCTTCGGCCTGGGCTGAAATTCCAAACGTCCGAAAATATATGCTCCGCGCAGGGAGCGCTCCTGCCAAAAGAAGCCCGGACGAGCGGGCATTTCATCCCCTCGAGAATTTGCAGCGGCCAATTCTCGCCCACGACCACCGCCGCGGCATACTCGGCGCCGGAGGCCTGGCTCAGAAAGCCCGCGGCCCTTCCAGGGGCCACGGCCAGGAGATCGAGCTCCCAGTCCTTGCCGAGCTCGCGCAGGAGCAGTCCCCGCCAGCCGCGGAAGGGGGACGCAGACGAGGGAAGAAGAACGAGCACTCTCCTCTTTTTCATGAATGAGCGGGAGCCGGGGAAATATCCGACCACGCGGCGCGCAGCACACGGTCCAAGACCGGGTTGGCGATGCAGTTGAGCCAGCAGCGGCATTGGCAGGGCCGCAGTTCGCCCCTCAGCGCCTCGGCACGGGCCGAGCTCCAGATCCGGTCGAAGGGAGCGTTTCTGACGTTGCCGACATGCTTGTTTTTGTTGACCGGACAGAAGAAGAGATTTCCCTCCGGATCCAGCATGGCGTAGCGCCGGCCGGCCATGCAGTCATCGAAAAACCTGGGCGAACCCCGCCCGTGCCGGCGCAGATAGCGCCAATAGAGGAGCTGGATCCAAAGTCCGTGCGACTCGGGCGCGGGACGCGTCAGCCAGCGCTCCAAGGCCCCGTGGCGAGCCGCTATGTCCGCAAGCACCCGGTCTATCTGCGACTCGACCTCGTCCAACTCCGCGCTTTGCCATTGGAAGCGCTCCGGGGCCTGGTAGCCCTCGTGATTGACCACGAATTGGCAGCCGAAGCCCAGGCCTTCCTCCTGGGCGAATCGGTAGACGGCCCAAAGATCCCGGTGATTCCTGGGAGTGATGGTGAAATTAACGCTGGCCCGGATATTCGGGAATTCCCGGCGCAGCATCTCAAGGGATCGCCTAAAGCCATGGAAAGCCCCTTTCTGTCCTCGGACGAGGTCATGGGTCTCCTCGAGGCCGTCCAAGGAGGATCCCAGCCAAATACCGGAGGCTCCGAGAGCTTCCGCTTCCAGGAGCTTGCGCCTCAAGAGCTCCGCGTTCCAGAAATTGGTGAGCACCCCCAAAGAGGCCTCAGGGTAAAGCCGGCGCAGGAGCGCTACGATTTGCGGGGCGTCCGGCCGGGTCCAGGGCTCGCCGCCGGTCACTACAACGGTGCGCACGCCGCGAAGGAGCTCCGATCGGGAAATGAATGCCTCGATCTCGGCCGGGTTCAACTGTCGCGCCAGGGAGCCCGGATCGCGCGAGGGCATCTCCCAATGGTGGCACATCACGCACTTGAGGTCGCAACGGTGGGTGATCTCCAGGTGCAGCTCGCGGATGGGCTCGGGGTCGCAGCATCCCTCGAGGGCCTTGAGCCCCGCCCCCACCCACTCATCGAGCTGCTTGAACACCAGGCGCGACGACTCCGGGCTCATAGCGCCTGGATCAAGCCTTCCCGGCTCAACTCCTCCACGAGCTCGTCCACGTCCCGGCGCAGTTCGGCCCGCGCCACCTCGTACTCGCCAAAGAGCTTATCCACGATATTCTCGGCGGGCTCGCCCTTGACCAACAGATCCCAGATGGAGGCGGCGGGGTCATTGAGCGAATAGTAGACGCTGTTTTCCAGGTTGAGTATTACGGCCTCGCCCTGGACCCGGCGCCATGCCACGTTGGAGGAATGCTTGAATGTCACGCCTTAATTTATCAAATTTAGCTATAATTTCGCCGTCCGGCTTTGCGGAAAGGTGCGTGAGCGGTTGAAACGGCACGACTGGAAATCGTGTAGGGTGTAACAGCCCTCGGGGGTTCGAATCCCCCCCTTTCCGCCGGCGCTTTCCCCGGCGAATTCTAAAATAACCTTTGAAACAGGATCGGCGGATCCGCCTTTGGGAAGTCCTGGCCCTGGGCCTGGCCAGCCTCCTGGCGCTGGTAAGCGCCCCGGCCCAGTACCTCGGCCGCCAGCAAGACGACCTCCTCTACGTCATCGCCTCGCACGCCTTGAGCCAAGGCCGCTACCGTCTCTTCACGAGCCCCGGCCTGCCGCCCCTGACCTTCGTCATTCCCGGCCTGCCGCTTCTGCTCCTGCCGGTGACTTTCCTAGCCGGAGAGAATTTCGCGGCCTACCAGATTATTTCGACTCTCCTCATGGCCTTGAGCCCGTGGCTTTTCTGGCTTTGGCTGCGGCGCAAAAAAGAGCCCTCAGCCGCCCTGCTCTGCCTCGTCTTCGCCTCGAGCCCCATCGTGCTGAGCCAAGCCGGGACCGTGATGAGCGAGATTCCCTACCTCCTCCTGGTCTTTCTCCTGCTCGCGGCCCTGGACGCCCCGACCGGCTCTGGCTGGGCCGGGGGCGGGCTTCTCCTGGCCCTGACGCAAATACGGCCGGCCGGAATTTCACTGCTCCCCGCCGCCGTCGCTCGGGCCTTGGCGGGCGGGCGATGGCGGCAAGCCCTACGGCTTCTCCTTGCGCCCTTGCTCGGGCTGGGGCTTTGGGCGCTTTGGTCCTGGAACAGGTCCGGCTCGGTGCAGGAGCTCGGGGAATTTGGCCTGTCGTACGGCGGACGGCGATGGCTGGATATTCTTCAAGTCTCCCGCGAAAACGCGGGCTTCTATCTGTCCTCTTGGGGTTCCTGCTATTTTCCGCCCGCGTGGGGCCAAGGCCCGGCGGCGATGGCCGCGGGGCTCCTCCTTTTTGGCGCGAGCCTTCTAGGACTCAAACGGATTCTCAAGAAGGACCCTCAGGAGCCCGCCGCCTGGGCTCTCGTCGGCGCGCTCCTCATGCACGCGATCTGGGCCTGGCAGTATGAGCGCTACCTTATAACGCTTCTGCCTTTCCTGCTCTGGGCCCTGGCCCGCGCCTTGGGACCGGCCAGGGCTCCCGTCCTGGCCGTCATGCTCGCCGCGCAACTCGGCTTTCACTCGATCCCGCGGCTCTTCAAGCCCAATCTATGGGCCGAGCCCGAGCTTTCCCTCACCTATTCCTGGATACGAGCCCACGGCGCTGAGTCCGACATCCTGGCAAGCCCCCTGTACGTGCGCGACGGGTTTTACGCCAGGCGCCCAAGCCTGCCCCTGCCCGACTCCGCGCGGATCGAGGAGTTCCATGACCTCCTCAAGAGGCACCGCGCCCGCCTCGTCCTCTGGCAAGAAGGCCTGGCCCTGGGCCTAGCCCGGGGCCAGGCCGGGCGGATCGGCCAGATGTTGGAAAGAGCCCGCTGTAATTTGGAGAACCAGCGCTTCTTCAAGCTCGTTTATGAAAATTCCGGGGAGCGCAGCCGCGTCTATGAACTCCAGTAAAGGCCAACTTCCCTGGGCGCTCGCGGCCGCGGCCTCTCTCTTCTACTTGTGCTTTCACTCCACTTTCTACAACTTCGACGGCGTGGCCTGCGCGATCGCCGTTGAGCTCTCGGATTTTCCCCATCTGGTCCACGGCAACCACCTGGCCTACGGGCTGGCGGGATGGCTCTTCCACCAGCTCTGGAAGCTGTTAGGCTACAGGGGGCCCGCGCTCTTCTGCCTGCAAGTCCTAGACAGCCTCCTGGGAGGAGCTGGGATAGGCCTCTTCTGCTCCCTCCTCCTGGCCCAGGGCTTTACGTATCCGCTGGCGGTTCTGGGAGCCCTGGGGCTGGGATTCTCCCAGGCCTATTGGCTGTGGAGCCTCGAAGCCCAGGTCTACTTATTTGGCGTTTTCTTTCTACTGGCCGCGCTCCGGGAGCTATGGAGCCAGAGCCCCCGCCCCCGAGCGGCGGCCCTGGCTCACGGCATGGCGATCCTGGGGCATGCCGGCCATGCGATGTTTTTTCCGGCGGCGGCAACTTTGCTTCGCAAAAAGAAACTGAGAACTTATACGGCGGTCCTCCTCATCACGGCGGTGGGGGCTTACGCCTTTTGCGCGCTTTCCCTATTACGACACCAAAGTCTCCACGCATGGAGACTTTGGATACTGGGCAGCGCGGCCCTCCAGCCCGACCGGTCCTTCTCCTGGCACGGCGGGTACTCTTGGGACAACCTCCAGGAATGGGCGAGGATGACATTGAATATTTTCGCGGACTCCAGAGAACTCGAGGGAGCTCCCCAAATAACGGCACTACTGCTCTCCATCTCGGCCTTGGCCGCGGCGGGCCTCGGCCTTCCCTCTATTAGGGGCGCCGCTGGGCCGCGCCGGAGGCTGGCGATTTTCTGCCTGGCGTGGCTTATCTCCTACGCCGCGCTCTTCGTTGGTTGGGAGCCATACACCATCGTCTACAGGATTGCGGACCTGATCCCGCTCTGGGTCCTGGCCCTCATCGGACTCGAACGGCTGCCGCCGCGGCTTCAAGGCTCCGTTCTCGCCGCTTGGGTCGCGGCGGCGGGGCTTTTCAATTGGCGCTTCTCCATCAAGCCCAACTGCGACCCCGAGCGCAACTGGGAGTATCAGGAGGCCCTCTGGGTGAGGCGCCAGACTCCGGAGGAGGCCTGGCTTGTAGCGACCGCCCGGGCCCAGGTGTATTACCCCTACTTCGCCCACCGCCGGCCCCTGAACATGCGCTATTACTCCAGCGACCGGAAAGCCTTGACCGAGAAGCTCGACGGCTTGGCCGGCCAAGGCTTTCCGGTCTACATCACCTCGAGCGTTCTGAAAAGCGCCGACTGGGAAGGATTCTTCAGGGACTACGGCCTGGAGGAGGTCGCGAAACGGGACGCGTCCCATCTCTACAAGATCAATAGGCGAAAGGGAATCCCAAGGGCAGGAGCCAAAAGAGGTTGAACAAAGCGGCCGCGCTCAAGAAAGGCCCGAAGGGGATGGGATCGAAGCGCTTGAGCCGGCCTTGGAGCATCTGGGGCGCGCCGTAGGCGGCCCCGAGGAGCGAGCCCAGCATCAGGCAGTCGAAGGCCCCCAGGCCCCCGCTCCAGGCCCCCACGGCCGCCAGGAGCTTGACGTCTCCCCCGCCCATCGCCTCCCGCTTAAATATCTTCTCTCCCACCCAGGCCACGCCCCAGCAGAGCAGGAAGCCGACCGCGGAGCCTAGAAGGCTCCAGGCGAAGGCCCAGATTCGATGGGAAAATCCCTCCAGAAGATAGGGATTGACGGGAGCCGCGATCCAGCCCAGGACCAGCAGGCCCAAAGAAAGCTCGTCCGGGATGAGGAAGGTATCCCAGTCGATCAATGCGATGGCCAAAAGAGCCGTCGCGGCCAGGCTCGCCGCCGCGACCCAAGGAAAGTCTCCCCAGCGCAGCCACAGCCCCAGGGAAAGCAGCGCCCCCGCCGCTTCCACGGCCGGATAGCGGGGCGATATCCGGGCCCGGCAGGAGCGGCAGCGCCCCTTGAGCGCCAGCCAGCTAAAGACGGGGAGATTGTCATGCCAGGCGATGGCCTTGCGGCAATGGGGGCAGCGCGAACGCGGGGAAACGACGGACTGCTGCTTGGGAAGGCGCTGGATGAGGACGTTGGCGAAGCTCCCCAGGCACGCTCCCCACGCGAACGCAAGAAATCCCATAACTCGAGGGTCCCTCCAGCAAGAGCAAGAGGCTCCCGGCTTGCGCCGGGAGCCTCTTTTCTACGGTCTTTGCTGAATTAGTACGTCGTCCAGACGCTGCCCTTGGTGTCGGTGTGCGTGCAGTTGACCCACACGGTTCCGAGGTTGGCGTTAGACATCGTATTGTTGTACAGCCAGCCGCCCGCGTCCGCCGAGGTCGTGCCCGCCGTTACGGTGGAGGCGTCCGAGTGGTAGTTCGGGGCCTTGGCCACGGGAACGGAACTCAGGTACTTGCCGCTGATGGTGAGAGAGTCCATATCCGTTGGATACTGGCCCTCCATGTCTCCGTAGTAGATGCTGAGCGCCGAACGGATGGAACCCAGGTTCCCTTTCGAAGCACCCTCGCCCGACTTGCGAATCAGCTGCGCGAACTTCGGGATGGCGATAGCCGCCAAAATACCTATGATTGCAACCACGATCATCAACTCGATGAGCGTGAAACCCGAAGCCTTGAGTCTTTTGCTGCTCTTCTGTGCTCTCATGCTATACCCCCTTTTGTACCGGTATCATAATCCAGGGTAAACAGTCCATATCCCGGCACGCACCAATATAGCCCTAAGGGCACCGCTACAACTTCTTGGCAATTATAAAAGGAACGCGCAACCTTGTCAATAGCAATCTGCGCACAGGCCTAAAAGGGGCTGGCGACTCGGCCGCCGCCGCGGCGATCTCCTGGGACATAGTCTTCGAGAGCCCCAGGTTCACAGCGGAGTCTGGGTCGTGGAGCGCAGCTCGACCGGGGTCTCCAAGTCGAGGATGAGGTACAAGTGCTCGAGGATGTCCGGAACGGATATCCTGTAAAGGAGAAGGTCGATGCGCTCCCGGCCGAGCCGGCCGCTCAAGAAACTGTAGCCTTCAAGGGATGTGTGGCGCTTTTCGTAGACCAGACTCACGTCCATGGTCGAACCCGCCGATGACCTTATTCCCCTCTCGTCGTACTCCAGGTTCAACTGGATGGGTGCTAGCTCCCGTCCGGAAGCCTTAATCCAGGCCCGGCCCGAAAGCCCTCCCTTTCCGGGCTTTACCAGAGCCGCGTAATCGCGCCCCTGGGTATGGCCCTCCAGGCGCGTGGAACCATCCGGCGCGACGCCCTTATCCAAGCTGGTTTCGACGCCGCCCACGTAGCCAACTATGGCGCGGTCCTTCACGGCCAGCGCCACTTCCCGCCAGGCCCGGTCCGAAAGCTCGCGTATGTAGGGCTGGGGGCCCCCGCGATCGATCTCCAGCTCCATGTACCTCGTGCCCGCCATGCCCTTGATGACGGACACGCCCGCCGCGGCCTCCCGCAGCATCTCATCGGCGGGAGCCAAACCGAGGAGCAAGGTCAAGATGGCAAGCTCGCGATTGCCGCAGGACTCGCCGTGGCCCAAGGCATCGAAGCCCCAGCGGCCGCGGTAGATGACCCCGTCGTCGAAGTGGGCCATGGCGTCGTAGCCCCAGCGACCCCGGTAGAGCACCCCGTCATCCAAGCGGGCAAAAGGATCGTAGCCGTAAGCCCCCTTGTGAAAAACATTGTCATCGATGTGAAAAATGGCGTCGTAGCCGTAGTGGCCCTTGTAGACCTTGTCGTCATAGATATGGGCAATGGCCTCCCTGCGGTCGCGGTAGACGACGCCGTTGTCAATCTCGGCCAGAAGCTCGTAGCCGAAGCGGCCCGCGTAGAGCCGGCAGGACTGGGCCCGAGCTGGGGCCAGGTTTGAAGTACCGCTCAAAAGCAACAGAACTGCGACAATTAGGTATTTTTTCTTCACTGTCCCTCCACAGAGTTTCGCTGTGAAGAGATTGCCTTTTATGCGGAACGGCTGAGATGGGCCTTTCGGCCTATTTGGGGCGATACAAAGGACCTACCACTTTTGGGGAGGAAAGTTGTCCACAAAAATTTCCCGCGAAGTTTTGGGGATAAGTCGGTCAAGAAAATGCTCAGCCTGCAAAGTACAAGAGAAGCTCAAGTCCCCCATCTCTCGACTGCTTTCCTCCTCCTTCGGGGAGGAAAGCGACATGGGCAAGGGGGGCTTTGCAGGCCCTAGCCTGCAAAGTATAAAAGAAGTTCAAGTCCCCCCCCTCTCGACTGCTTCCCTCCCCACGGGGAGGGAAGCGACATGGGCAAGGGGGGACTTGAACCCCCAAGGCCTTGCGGCCACACGGTCCTGAGCCGTGCGCGTCTGCCAATTCCGCCACCTGCCCTATAATCGCAAGCCTCCCCCGCGGGGAGGCGCGCAGCCGCAGAGGGGGCCGCGCGTTCTTTTTTGTTAAACTATTTTACTAAATATGAAGCGCCAAAAGGATGCCGAGGACGTGATCCCCGTCGCCACCCACCGCAAAGCCCGGCAATTCTACGAGATTTTGGAAACCTACGAGGCGGGACTAAGCCTGGCCGGCCCCGAGGTCAAATCCCTGCGCGCGGGGCGGGCCTCCCTCGACGGCTGCTTCGGGCGCCAGGACAAGGACGAGCTATTCCTCTTTAATTTCTACATTCCCCCCTACCAGCACAGCTCGGACCCGTCCTTGGACACGCGCCGGGCGCGCAAGCTGCTCCTGAACAAGGGCGAGATCCAGAGGATCTCTGGAAAGCTCCAGACCAAGGGCCTGACCTTGGTCCCGCTCGAGGTCTACTTCAAGCGCGGCTGGGCCAAGGTGAGCCTGGCGCTGGCCCGCGGCAAGAGGGGAGCCGACCGGCGAGAAGATTTGAAGAAAAAAGACGCGGCCCGCGAGGCCGAGAAGAGCTTTAAAGGGAAGTATAGGGGCTAGATTCCTCTAGCCCCAGGAAGTGTGTCCATCGTTCTAAAACCTCACCCCGAATCCCCCCTCCAGTCCGCCCTGGCCGTGCGCGACCGTATAGGCGAGGTTGGCGTAAAAGAAGTGCCAGGGCTTGAAAGTCATGCCCGCGGTGAACCGCGTCTCGAGGGTGGTCGCCACGGCCCCGTTCAAGGTCGGGTCCAAGGTCGAGGAACGCACCACCAGGCGAGTGCGGTCGCAGCCAGCACCCATGTAGGGCACGAACTGGGGCGTTCCCATCGAGGCCACGAGGCTCGCCCCGAGATGCGAGGCGGAGAAATGCTGGTGCACCACGGAGTGCCCCACTCCCGAGACCAGGACCTGGGGGGCCCATGGGGTGTCGGAGACCTTGAGCAGGCCATAGCGCAGGCCCCCGCCAGCAATGGTGAGGCCCTGGTAGCTGATCCCGCGCACGAAGCCGTCCACCTTGAAGGGCATCCCTACCTCGGCCTGGACCCAAGGCAAGCCGAAAACCGTGACGCCGTTGTTCCGCAGGATCAGGTCGTTTCTGTCGGGCTTGAACTGCATGCTCCCGCGCGCCCCGATGTCAAAGCCGGAGAAGCCCAGGCTTCTGCCGCTGTGGAAGGTGGCAGAGCCGAGGACGCCGCCGAGGTCCCTGGCGAAGGGCTTGAGCGAGCCGCTGTCGGCAAGCCGCTGGAACGCCCCGTACTGGTCCGCCCACAAAGCCGGGGTCGAGATCAGCAGAAGGGCGGCGCAAATGATTTTCCTGTTCATAGTTGGCTCCCGATTATTCTGGAATAAGCGATGCGCAGGCCCTGCAAAGTCAGGTCTGGGACGAGGGGAATGGACCGGGGCCAGTCCCTCTGGAAAAGGCCCGAAAGCCCACCCGTGGCCATCACCTGGACCTTCTTCAGCCCCCGAGCCTCCGGCTTCATCTCGCGCAAAGTCTCCTTGAGGACTTTCTCAACCATGCCCAAATAACCGAAGTAAAGCCCGGCTTGAATGCATTCGACCGTTTCCTTGCCGATGGCGCGGCAAGGCCGTCGGATCTCCACCAGGGGAAGCTGGGCCGTGCCCTCGGCCAAGGCCCGGGCGCTCAGGCGCGGCCCCGGCAGGATGGCCCCCCCCAGGTAGTCCCCCCGCCTCGATACGCAGTCGAAGGTCGTGGCCGTTCCGAAATCGATCACCACTGCCGGCCCCCGGGCGCGCTCGAAGGCGGCCAAGGCGTTCAATATCCGGTCCGCCCCCACCTGCTCGGGGCACTCCACCTTGAACTTTATCCCGAGCGGGGCGGACGGCGTCACGGCCACGGCTCTCCGGGAAAAGCTCTTCCAGACCGCGCCCTCCAGGGCGCGGTCCACACAAGGCACCACGCTTGCGTAGACGACCGCGTCCACGGCGACTCCGCGGGCCGCGGCCTCCTTGGCCAAGGCCCGTCCCAAGGCCGCCGCGGAGACCGCCGGCTCGGTCTCAAAACGCCACTCGGCCGAGAGCTTTCCCCCCATGAAAGCCCCGACCGTGATATTGGTGTTGCCGACGTCGAGAGCAAGCAGGGCCAATTATTTAAGGGCGGCCGACAGCTCCTTGACCGCCGAGGCCGATTTCTGGAGCTCCACTCGCTCCTCGACCGAAAGGTTGAGCTGCAGTATCTGCTCTATGCCGCGCGCGCCGAGCTTGACCGGCACGCCCACGAAGACCCCTTCGATGCCGTACTCCCCCTCGAGATAGGCCGCGCAGGGCAGGACCTTCTTCTTGTCCTTCAAGATGGACTCGACCATCTCGGCTGCCGAGGCCGCGGGGGCGTAATAGGCCGAGCCGGTCTTCAAGAGCTTCACGATCTCGGCCCCCCCGTCGCGGGTGCGAGCATTGATGGCCGCGATCTTCTCCTTAGGCAGAAGCTCCGTGATCGGGATTCCCGCCACGGTCGAGAAGCGCGGCATCGGCACCATGGTGTCGCCGTGCCCGCCCAAGACCATGGCGTGGACGCTCTCCATGGAGACATCGAGGGCCTCCGAGATGAAGGAGCGCATGCGCGCCGAGTCGAGCACCCCAGCCATGCCGATGACGCGATGCTTGGGGAACTTCGAGGTCCGCAGGGCCACCAGGCACATGGCGTCGAGAGGGTTTGAGACGATGATGAGGATGCAGTTCGGGGATTGGCGGACCACCTGCTCGGTCACGGCCTTGACGATCCCGGCATTGGTGTTCAAGAGATCGTCGCGGCTCATGCCGGGCTTTCTTGGGATCCCGGCCGTGATGACCACGATGTCGGAGCCCGCCGTGGCCTCGTAGCTCGTGGCCCCCGTCACGCGCGAGTCGTAGCCGTAGACGGGGGCCGACTCCACGATGTCCAGGGCCTTGCCCGCCGGCATCCCCTCGGTCTGGGGAATGTCCACGGCCACCACGTCGCAGATCTCCATCTCGGCCAGCCTTTGGACGAGAGTGGCGCCGACGTTTCCGGCTCCGACGACGGTTACTTTGTTTCTCATATTTTTCTCCTATAAGACGCTAGCGCCAAATTGGCGAGCTCGCCTATAACGGAATATTTCCGTGTTTTTTTGGGATTCTCTCTATTTTTTTGCTTCTTAAAAACTGGAAGGCCTTGACCGCCTTGGCTCGGGTCTCGCCGGCCTCGATGACCTCGTCTATGTAGCCGCGCTGGGCGGCCTGGTAAGGCGAGGCAAAATTCCTGGCGTAATCGTCTATGAGCTCCTGCCGCCGCTTGGCCGGGTCCTTGGCCGCCTTGATCTCGCGCTTAAACAGAATGTCCACCGCCCCCTGGGGCCCCATCACCGCGATCTCGGCGCAGGGCCAAGCGAAGTTCAAGTCCCCGCGGATGTGCTTGGAGCTCATCACGTCGTAGGCCCCCCCGTAGGCCTTCCTCAAAATGACCGTCACCTTGGGGACCGTGGCCTGGCAGTAGGCGTAGAGGAGCTTGGCCCCCTTGCGGATGATGCCGTCGTGCTCCTGCTCCAGGCCCGGCCAATAGCCGGGCACGTCCACCAAGGTGAGGATGGGGATGTTGAAGGCATCGCAGAAGCGCACGAAGCGCGCCCCCTTTTCGCTGGCATCGATGTCGAGAGCGCCGGAGAGCACCGAGGAGTTGTTGGCCACGACCCCGACCGACTCACCGTTCAAACGGATGAACCCCGCCACGATGTTCTTGGCGAACTGCCGGTGCACCTCGAGAAACTGATGCCCATCGGCGATCTCCCAGATGACCTCATGCACGCGGTAGGGCTTCTTGGGATCGGCCTCGGAGAGGCCCTGCAGGAACTCGCTCTTGCGGCGGGGGTCATCGGAGGGGATGACGGCCTTGGGAGCCTCCGAGCAGTTCTGGGGCAGGTACTCCAAGAGCTCGCGGATCTGCCGGAAGCAGTCCTGCTCCGAGCCCGCCATGAAATGGCAAACCCCGGACTTGGCGGAGTGGGTCTGGGCCCCCCCCAAAGACTCGAAATCGCAGGTTTCTCCAGTCGCGGATTTTATCACCTCAGGGCCGGTGATGAACATATGGCTCGAGCCCTCGACCATGTACACGAAATCGGTGAGGGCCGGCGAATACACGGCCCCACCGGCGCAGGGACCTAGGATCGCCGATATCTGGGGGACGAGGCCGGAGGCCTGGACGTTGCGGTAGAATATCTCGGCGTAGCCGCCCAAAGACTCCACCCCCTCCTGGATGCGCGCCCCCCCGGAATCGCATAGCCCGATCACCGGAACCTTGGCCGAGACCGCCATATCCATGAGCTTGCATATCTTCATGGCGTGGGCCAGCCCCAAAGACCCCCCCATCACCGTAAAGTCCTGGGAGTAGAGGCAGACGTTGCGGCCGTTGATGCGGGCAAACCCCGTCACCACCCCGTCGGCCGGCAGGTACTTGCCCTCCAGGCCTAACTCCCGACAGCGCTTCTCGACGAGCAGGTCCACCTCCTCGAAGCTGTCGTCATCCACGAGAAGCTCGATGCGCTCCCGGGCCAGAAGCTTGCCCTGCTCCTTCTGGGCCTTCTCCTTGTCGGGGCTTCCCCCGGCCATGGCCCGGCTTTGGCGGGCCTTCAGGTCCCGGGTCTTTCCGGACAGAAGGGGCTTGGACGTCTTGCGGTTCTCGGCCATCAGGCCTCCTCCACGAGCTCGACTAGGACCCCGTGGGCGTGTTTTGGGTGAAGAAAGCAGACCCGATGCCCGCGGGCGCCGGGGCGGGGCTCCGGCTCCAAGGCGGGCAGGCCTTTCAGGGCCAGGCGCGCCATTTGATCCTTGAGCCCCGGGGCCTTGAAGGCCACATGGTGAAGTCCCGGACCCCGGGTTTTGAGGAACTTGGCGACGGCCCCGCCTTCTCCCAGCGGCTCCAGAAGCTCGAGGGCGGTCTCCCCGGCCTGGAGAAATGCCACCGTCACGCCCTGCGCAGCCACCTCTTCGCGGTGGCTGACCTCGAGGCCCAAGGCCTCTCGGTAGAAGGGCAGCGCCTCTTCGATGGACGCCACCGCTATGCCGACGTGGTCAATGTTCACGGCCGACCTCGCTAGCCAGATGATAAATAAGAGCTTGCATCAGCCCGACAAACCGCTCATCATCCAACGCAGCCGAAGAATTATTCCACCCGGCGCTCAGGCAGAAAGCCTGAGGACCTTTACTCCTCAACAACCACGTCATATTGATCACGCCGGGCTCGGAGCCCCCTTTATAGCCGGCGTAGGGGAAAATCTCTCTGGGGACGTCCAAGCCGGGGTTGATCGCCATGATCTTAAGGGCCTCTTCATAACGGCCCGATACGTGGAAATGGTCCATCAAGCGGCAAAGGTCCGAGGGAGAGGCGAACCATTCAATGCTGTCCACCGCCGTGGGCTTGGACCAGCCCAAACCCTCACGCCCAAGAGTCTTGAGCTCGCCCAATATCCCGCGCTTGCCGGCCTCGTCGGCTTCGAGGTAGCGCCTCATAAACTCCGGCCGGCTTTTAAGCTTGAACATCTCCAAAGTTGACAGAAATGGGATGGAACGGTAAAAATTTCTGTTGCCAAGCTTCCAGAGCATGGCTTCCACCCGATGGCGGCCGACGTAGTCCAATAGATGGTCCGTGGCCGTGTTGTCGCTGATGGAAATCATGAGCGAGGCCAAGGTGTGCACCGTGATGGGAGACCCCGCCGGCCAAGCCTGGAGCTTCCCGGAGGGAAGCGACTTCAAGTCCTCGCGTATTCTCAGCACCTCGTCCCAGGGTCTGCGGTCCTCGACCAAGAGAGCCAGGATATAAAGCTTGAACGTAGAGCCCAAGGCCAAAGCCGCGTCCGGGTTCAAGTAGTACAAGACCTCGGACGCGGGGCCAAGCCAGGTGAGGCTCAAACCCGCGGAACCGGGAAATTTTTTCATCTCGTCCACAACGCCCTGGATGGAGCCGTAAGACCTGACGGGCTCCCCCAGGCGGAGGCCGGTGATCTTGCCCGTCCGGGGCGAGACTTGCAAAGTGATCTTGATGAAAACGCCTCTCTCGAACGAGAGCACGGCGCTCCCCAAAAATTCATTCTCCTTGGAAGCCAAGAAAACGGACACGGCCCTGCCGTGCTTTAAGTAGTACTCCCGGAATAATTCCCGGAATTTCTCGGCCGGCAGAATAGCAAGAAGGCTGGGATCCAGTATATCCTCGAGCCCCTCCGGATTCGGCGCGAATTTCCCGGACACCTGTCGGGCGCTCCGAAGGAGCGCGCCCTCTTGCGCGACATACAGGGAGAGCCCCGGCCCGGAGCCCAGAGCCTGGGCTCGGATGCCTTGAAGCGCCCGCGCGAAGGCCTGGTCCGACCCTGCCGCCGCGGCGCCCAAGGACCACGCCGGATATACCAGAGAGGCGACGATCGCCAAGACGGAAGTTATCCACAAAACTTTCCCGCGAAGTTTGTGGGGATAACCGCTGCGGCTATGGTCGCCCACAGTCGCGCGGCCGGCTGCAGTCCCGCGGCCGGCTGCAGTCCTGCGGCGAAGCTGGAAGAGCTTATTCATTTCCCCAAAATCTCGAGCCCCAAGGTCACGGGGTCGGTCTTGTGCTCGACCAGCGCCTCCAAGTGCTTCTCGGAGATGCGGTCGAGAGCGCTCTTGAAGATCCGGCGCGAGATGTAGAGAGAGAGCTCCTCGCGGTGCTGCTCCTTGAGGCGCCGGCGGCCGGCGGGACTCTCTTGCAAGTGCCTCCAATGCGCCTCGATGGCGCGGCCCAATTCCTCGACCCCGGTACCGGTGAGAGCCGACGTCGAGAGCACCGGCGTTTCCCAGCCGTCCGAGCAGGCCCCGGCGGCTCTTCCCAGGCCAAGGGCCGCGCTGAGGTCGCTCACGGCCTTGTCTATTCCCGGCAAATCCGCCTTGTTGACGATGAATAGATCCCCGATCTCCATGATCCCGGCCTTCATGGCCTGGATCTCGTCTCCCATGTGGGGCACGGTCAAATACAGAACGGTGTCGGCTACCTTGGCGATTTCCACCTCGTCCTGCCCGGTGCCGACGGTCTCTATGATGATTTTATGGAATCCCGCGGCCTCGAGGACATGGATCGCGCCGAAAATCGTGTGGGAAACCCCCCCCACCATGCCGCGCGAGGCCAGGCTCCGGATGAACACACCGGAGTCCATAGCGTGCTCCTGGATGCGCAGGCGGTCTCCAAGGAACGCCCCCCCGGTGATGGGGCTCGAGGGATCCACCGCGAGAATGCCGACCTTGAGGCCCCGCTTGCGCCAGTGAGAGACCAGGCGGCTGGTGAGCGAGGACTTGCCCGTTCCCGGCGGCCCGCAGATCCCGATCTTCTGGGCCGTCCCGGACTTCGGGAAAAAAGTCCGGATCAGGGAATCAGAGTCCGGAGCCTCGTCTATGACCCGTGAGAGAGCCCGCGAAACCGAGGCTGGGTCGCCTCTCCCGACGCCCGCCGCCAGGTCACCTCGCTCGCCTTTTCGCGCCACGTGCCGGCGGAGCCTCTTGGGGAGAAAGATTTTGCTTAAGGTACTCCACGATCGCGGAAAGAGGCGTGCCAGGGCCGAAAACCTGGCAGATTCCCTTTTTCTTGAGAAGCGGGACATCCTCGTCCGGAATGATGCCCCCACCGAAAACAAGCACGTCCTTGAGGCCGAGCTCCTTGAGACGGGCGGTCACCTGCGGGAAAAGCGTCATGTGGGCCCCCGAAAGAAGGGAAAGACCCACCGCGTCCACGTCCTCCTGCATGGCGGCCTGCGCGATCATTTCCGGGGTCTGGCGTATTCCCGTGTAAATGACCTCGAAGCCCGCGTCCCTCAAGGCGCGCACGATCACCTTGGCCCCGCGGTCGTGTCCGTCGAGACCCGGCTTTGCGATGAGGACTCGGTAGGGACTCGCGGAAACTACCATGCCGCCTCCTGATTTTTCATGAGCTCGACGAAGGCCTCGACGACCGCGGGATCAAAGCGCGTCCCCGCCCCCTTCTTGGCCTCCTGAAGGGCGCGCTCCCGCAGCTCCGCCCCCTTGAGCCCCATCATGCGCATCTCCTCCACGCTCTCCACGAGCCCCAGGATGCGGGCGCCGAGAGGAATCTCCTCCCCCCAGAGCTTGCCCGGAAAGCCCGACCCGTCGAAGCGTTCGTGGTGATGGCGGATCATGGGGAGGGCCCCCTCCAGCATCTTGACCCCCTCGAGCATCTTGACCGAGAGGAGGGGATGAAGCTCCTCTGCGGCGCTAGAGACCCCGACCTCGGCCAGGACCCGGGGGTTCTTGTAGGCGGTGTAGCCGAGGTCGTGGAGTATTCCCGCGTAATAGAGCATGCGGTACTGGTAATCGTCCACCCCGAGAAAGCGGCCGATGGCGCAGGCAAGCCTGGCCGAGCGCATCGGGTGTTCTCCCATGGCCGGTTTCGATACCTCGATGACGTCCACCAGGACCTCGATGATGTGCGAGAAAAAGTTTTTCTGCTCCGATATGATCTTGGCGTTGGTGATGGCGACCGACGCGAGGCTGGCCAAGCTCGAAAGCAGGCCAATCTCCTTCTCCGCGAACTGCCCGCGCCTCTTGTTCAGGACCTCGACCACGCCGACGAGCTCCCCGCGGTAGAGCATGGGCACGCAGAGAAGCGATCTAGTGATGAAACCCGAAGCCTTGTCGAATTTCCCCGCGAAGCGCGGGTCCGAGGCGCAGTCGTTGACGAGCTCCGGCTTCTGATGCTGGGCCACCCAGCCCGCGATGCCGTGGCCGAAGGGCAAGGTCATGGTCTTCAATGCCTTGGCCTTATCCCCCGAGGCGACCTTGAAATACAGGCTCTTCCTGTCGTCGCTGACGAGCATGATGGCGCTGGCCTCGCAATCGAGGAGCCGTTCGGCGGCCATGCCGATCTTCTGGAGGAGGAAATCGAGGTCTACGGTGGAGTTCAGGCTTCCAGCGATCGAAAAGAGCTCAAGGGCCAGCCCCAGGTCCATGTCCGCCGCCTTGCTCCCGTTTGGGGCCGTCATTCAGCGCCTCCCAGGACCTCGCGCACCGTGGTGAGCCCCATCAAGACCTTCTCGAGCCCGTCTTGGACGATAAGGCGCATCCCCTCCTTCATGGCCATATCCCGGACTGGATCAGCCGCGACCTCCTTGAGGCAGAGGGTCCGCAAGGAGTCCGACATGACCAAGAGCTCGTGCAGACCCACCCGGCCCTTGTAGCCCAGATTCTTGCAGGAGGAGCAGCCCCCCTCCTTGGGCGGGCCGAAGATCTTCGCCCCGGCGGGGATAACGACCTTGTTCTCCTTGAAAATCTGGACCTCCTCGGGAGTCGGCTCATGGGGGATCTTGCAGTCCGGGCAGAGGCGGCGAGAGAGGCGCTGGGCCAGGATCGCCTTGATGGTGGTCGCCACCATGAAGGAGGGTATCCCCATGTCGGTCAAGCGAGAGATCGCGGAGGAGGCGTCGTTGGTGTGGATCGTGGAGAAAACCAAGTGGCCGGTCATGGCTGCCTCCATGGCAATATGGGCCGTCTCCTCGTCTCGGATCTCGCCCACCATGATGACGTCGGGGTCCAGGCGCAGGAAGGAGCGCAGGGCCGCGGCGAAGTCGAACTTCTTATTTTCCCCGAGCTTAAGGTCCGGGTTGACCGGAACCTGGACGATGCCGTCGAGATTGTATTCCACCGGGTTCTCGGCGGTAAGAATCTTGATGTCGGGGCGGTTGACGCGGTTCAGCGCGGCGTAAAGCGTCGTGGATTTACCCGAGCCCGTGGGACCGCAGACCAGGATCAGGCCGAAGTTCTTCTTTCCCCCGATGCCCCTTAAGAGGCTCAAGAATCTCTCCTGAGTGTCCTTCATGAACCCCATCTTTAGAATATCCACCTGAACGGATTTACGGTCGAGTATGCGCATGACGCATGACTCCCCATAGACGGTGGGAACCATCTCCACGCGGAACTCGATGGGGTTGCCCTGGGCCAGGATATGGATGCGCCCCGACTGCGGGATGCGCCGCTCCGTGATGTTCATGGAGTTGGTCATGATCTTGATCTTGGCCGCGACCGCGTTGCGGTAGCTCCAGGGGACCTCGAAGGGTCCGGGCAGAAGGCGCCCGTCCACGCGGTAGCGGAGCAAAATCTTGGAGTTCTTGCCCAGAGCGTCCTCGAAGGGCTCGATGTGGATGTCGGAGGCCTTCATGGAAAGCGCTCCCAAAATGACGGCGTTGACGAGCTTCTCGACCTCCGGCGCGGTGGCGTCGACCTCGGTGATGTCGGTCTTGGCCTGCTCCGGCACGAGCTCCATCTGGCCCTCGGCCGCGTCCTCCCCGTCCTTCTTGACCACCTCGGCGATGAGGCGGTTCATGGCGTCGCCCTCCCCACGGCCGTAGGCGCCGTTCAGGGCCGCGAGAATGTCGTTGGGCATGGCCAGATAAGGCTTGATCTCGAGGCCCGTGCGCAGCTGGATGTCCTCCGAGACGAAGAAATCCAGGGGATCGGCCATGGCGATGAAGAGCGCGTTCTCCTCCTTGGCGAAGGGAATGGCCAGGTGCCTGCGGGCCACCGCCTCGGGGATGATCTTGGCGATTTCGATCTCCACGTCCATTTGGTTCAAGTCCACGGCCTTGACCTGCCACTCCTCGGCCAGGCACTTGAGAAGCTGGGGCTTGCCGAGGAAATTCAAATCCAGGACCGCCTGCTGGAAGAGCGCGTTGGTCTTGCGGCAGTGCGCCTCGACTTCCTTGGCCTGGTCGGCCGAGAGGAGTTCGCGCCCCGCCAGAATCTCGTTGGCATTCTTGCGCCTCTGCAGGCCTCTAACGGGCATGATGCTCTCCGAATTGGCGGCGCAGAACGCCGCAGATTTCCCCTAGCGTAGCCGAGGATTCTACGCAGCTCAAAATGACGGGGAAGAGATTTTCCTTGGAAGCGGCGGCCTCGGACAAGTTTTCAAGAGCGCGACGGACGCAGGACCGGTCCCGGCGCTCCTTGAATTTCTTGAGCTTCTTCAACTGCTCGCGCTCGACGCCCGGCGGCACTTTCAGAGTCGCCAAACATTTTCTTGGCTCCGACGACTGCAGGCAGTTGACTCCCACGATCCTGCGCGCCCCGGACTCCAACCCGCGCTGGTACTGGTAGGCCCTTTCCTGTATCTCGGACTGGGCCTGGCCGCTCTCGATCAGGCCACGAATGCCGCCTTGCTGGCGGATCCGGCCCAAGCTCTCCAAAATCCGCTTCTCGAGCTCCGCGGTGAGCGATTCCACCGCGAAGGCGCCGCCCACCGGGTCCACCGTGTCGGCTACCCCAGTCTCATGCGCCAAGATCTGCTGGGTTCTCAAGGCAAGCTCCGCCGACTCCTGGGTAGGCAAGGCCAAGGCCTCGTCGTAGGCGTTGGTGTGCAGGGATTGAGCTCCCCCCAAGGCCGCGGCCATGGCCTGCAAAGCCACCCGGACCACGTTGTTGCGCGGCTGCGCGCTCGTCAAGGTGGAGCCGCAGGTCTGGACGTGAAAGCGCAAAGAGAGGCTCTTAGGGTCCTGGGCCGAGTAATCCTCCCGCATCACTGTGGCCCAAACCCGCCGGGCCGCGCGGAACTTGGCGATCTCCTCCAAGAAATGGTTGTGGCAGCCGAAAAAGAAGGCGAGCCTGGGCCCACACTCGTCCACGCCGACGCCGCGGGCCAGGATCTCCTTCAAGTAGATCTCAGCGTTGGCGAAGGTGAAGGATATCTCCTGCACCGCGTCAGAGCCCGCCTCACGGATATGGTAGCCTGAGATGGAAACGGGATGGAAGTTGGGCAGGTTCTTGAAGGAGTACTCCATGACGTCCACGGCGAGCCTCAGGCTCGGCCCCACGGGGTATATCTGGGTGCCGCGGGCCAGGAACTCCTTCAAAATGTCGTTCTGAAGCGTGCCCCGCAGGAGCCTGGGCTCGACGCCCCGGCGCTTGGCCGCGGCAACGTAGAAAGCGAGGATGACGGCGGCCGTGGCGTTGATGGTAAGAGAAGTCGAGACCTGGTCCAGGGGAATGGAATCGAAGAGCTGCTCCATGTCCGCCAAAGTCCCGACGTGCACACCCACCCGCCCGACCTCCCCCCGGGCGCGGGGATCGTCCGCGTCGAGCCCCATCTGGGTGGGAAGGTCGAAGGCGGTGGAAAGCCCGGTTTGACCCTGGGACAGGAGCCAGCGGAAGCGCTCGTTGGTCTCTTTGGCCGTGCCATAACCCGCGTACTGGCGCATGGTCCAGAGCCGGCCGCGGTACATGGTCCTCTGGATGCCCCGGGTATAGGGATATCGTCCGGGCTTTCCCGGAAAGTCCGGGCTGGGAGAGTTTTCCGGGCCGTAGTAGCGTTGAATATCGACGCCGGAAGGGGTACGGAATAAATTCTCTTCCATTTACGGCACCAACTCCGACACCAACTCCACCTGGTCGCCCGGAAACGTCCGGCCTCCCAAACTGCCCGCCCGCAGCTCCAAGACGCTGCGGGCCGACAGCACCCACGGGGACAGCCGCCAGGGCTTAAGATTCTCCAGGACGCGAACCACCGTCATGCCCTTGTCGAGAAACAGAACGTCAATGGGAAATTTCATGAAAAACGTGTGTATCATGGGGCAGGGATGGATCCAAAGGCCCCCCGCAGGCTCGAGCCTCTCCCGGCCCAAGAGCCCGCGGCTTCGCGACTCGTAATCCTCGGCCTTCTCCACCTTGCACGCGATCTCGAACCCCCGTGTCCGGTTAAAGGCTACAAAAAATGGCCCGGCCATTCAATTGATCACCGAGAACCGGCCGGAGCCCGTTCCCTTCTCGGTCGAAATCAGAAAAATATAGGACCCGCTGGCCGCGGCCTGGCCGTTTTCATTCAAGCCGTTCCAGGAAAGGCCGGTAAGCTCGCGCACCAGTTCGTAGCTGGCGGTGTAGATTTTTATCTTGGCCTGCGCGCCCTGCAGGCTCGGCGGGATGCTGAAGGAAAGCCGGCCGTGGCGGGAGACCCGGAAGGGGTTGGGGAAGGCTATGGCCTTGGTCTCCCCGGCAGAGCCCGCCAAGGTGCCGTTGACGGCCAGGCGGAGAGCCCGGAAGGCGTTGACCCGGCCCGCGCCCTGAGCTGAGGCACTATCTCCGATATTATCGGCTCCCCCGCGGATAACGCTCTGGACCTGGGCCGGGGTCATGCCGGATTTAGCCGAGAGAATGAGGGCCGCCAGGCCCGCCACGTGGGGGGAGGCAAACGAGGTGCCGGAGGCGGATGCAGAGGCCGCGTTCAAGTCAGTGGTGAGTACGCTTACCCCGGGAGCCACCACGCCCCCGGCCGAGAGCTCCGCCCCCCGCGAGGAAAAATAAGCCACGCCGTTGCCGGAGTCCGTGGCGCCCACCGGAATCACTCCCGCGCAATTGGCCGGGGATTCCACCGCCCCCCCGGAGTTCCCCGCCGCGGCCACGACCACAACACCGGCGTTCACCGCGTTGGTGACGGCGGCCTGCAGAGGGGCAGCGCAGGCCCCGGCTCCGCCCAGGCTCAAGTTGACCACGACCTTGCCCACCCCGGCCCCGTCCTGGATGCCCCGGGCGTAGTTGAGGGCGTTGATGATCCCGTTGTCGGCGGTGACGCAGGCCCCGGCCGAGCACTCGGGAAACCCCGCCGCGCAGTCGGCGTCGGCGAAAACCTTGAGGGAGACGAGGCCCGCCCCCCAGGAGAGTCCCGCGATCGAGGAGCCGTTGTCCGAGGAAGCTGCCGCGATCCCGGCCACGCGGGTGGCGTGGTTGCAGGCGGGCGTGGGAGGGTTGTTGGCCACACAGCCCGGGAGCCCGCTCGGGTCGCAGAAGCGGCTGGCCCCCGCCACGAGCTTGCCCGACAGCTCGGGCTGGGTCCCGTCTATCCCGGAGTCGATCACGGCCACGGTCACGGCCGCGGTGTTTCCCACCTCGAACTCCCAGCCCGCGAAGGCGTTGATCTGGGCCAGAGCGTACTGGGCGTTGACCAAGGCATCGTTGGGCGCGCGGCTAGGGCGGTACACCCGGTGGGGCGAAACGGCTTCCACCCGGGGGAGATTCTTGGCCGCGCGCAAGGCGGCCGAGACCGGCGTTCCCGCCTGGAACTTGACCACGGTCCAACCGATGGACTCGAGCTCCGCCTTCACCTCGGCCCCGGCGGCGGCGAGTATCCGGGCCTTCTCGGCGGAAGCGGTGGGGCTTGCGAACTTGACCAGAAGCTCCTCGGCCACCACCTCTAGGACCCTGTCCTTGGCCGAGGCCCCCGCCAGCCTCTCGATCTTGAGGGCCAGGGCGGAGTCCGCCGTCAGGACGCCGAGGCAGAAAATTAGGGCGAGCGTCCTCACCCGGCCTGGTTTTCCTTGCGGATGATGTCCACGAGCTCGCTGATGTCGTCGAGCTCGAACTCGGCGCCGGAGTCCTTGGTGTCAAAGGTGTCGCCGTACTTGGCCCAGGCCGTGCGGATGCCGAGGTTCTTGGCCCCGGTCATGTCGCGCTCGGCCCAGTCGCCCACCATGAGGGTCTCCTCGGGCTTGGTGCCGAGGACCTTGAGGGCGCGGCGGAAAGGCTCCGGGGCGGGCTTCTTGACCCCGGTGTCCTCGGAGGTGATCACCTCGTCGAAATAGTTGTGCAGGCCCAGGCCCACGATGCGCAGCCAAACCGCGAGCTTGGGAGCATCGGAGACCACCACGCAGCGGATCCCCATCTTCATGAGCTGGGTCAAGGCGAGGCTCACGTGGGGGTAGAGCGCCATGGTCCCGGCCTTGGCCCGGCGGTAGCCGATGATCCCGGCGGCCAGTATCTTGTAGTCTATGCGGCCGAATTCCTTCTTCAATATCTTGTCGAAGATGTTTTGGTCCTCGACCCCGTCCTGCCAATAGAGATCGAATATCTTCTCGACCATTTTCTCCTTCTCGATTTTAAGCCCCGCGTCCATCATCCCCTCCACCGCGGAATCGATGGCCGCCCGCTTCATTTTCATGAAGTCGGTGAGGGTGTTGTCGATGTCAAAAATAACGGCTTTGATCATAGTCGCAAGCCTCCCCACGGGAGGCGCGCAGCATGGGGGGGCTTGGCCGTATCCGTTATATTATTCCCTCGCCCTCTCCACGTACGAGCTCGTTCTGGTGTCCACCCGGATATTATCCCCCTCCTTAATGAACAGGGGCACCTGGATCTCCAAGCCCGTCTCGAGAGTGGCCGGCTTCATCATGTTGGAGACGGAGTCGCCCTTGATTCCCGGCACCGTGGAAGTCACGGAGAGGACCACGTTCGGGGGAAGCTCGATATTGGTGAGCTTGCCGTCCACGCAGACTCCCAGCACCTGCATGTTCCCCTGCAGGAACTTGGCCTGGGGGCCCAACTTCTCCTTGGCGAAGGTCACCTGCTCGTAGTTCTCGTTGTCCATGAACACGGCGCCGGCTCCCTCATCGTAGATGTAGGCCATCTCGCGCTTGGTGACGGGGACCTCGCGGAACTTGGTGCCCGAGGCGTAGGAGCGTTCCATGACGTTGCCCGTGCTCAAGGACCGAAGCACGGTGCGGTACACCGCGGCCGACTGGGATTTGCGGTGGTGTTGGTAGGACAAGATCTCGAGGAACTGGCCCTCGTCCTCGAAGACCAAGCCGTTGTGGAAATCCGACGTGCTGATCATGCGCCCTCCGGAAAGCTGAAATTATTATAAATGTTACAATATTTCATCGTGCCGATTTTCGACCTCCCCGCCGCACCCAACGTGACGGTCCTGCTCATAGGCCGGATCGGGGATCTGCTCGTCAGCACGGCGTTTCTGAGGGCCCTACGCCGGGCCCGTCCCCAGGCACGGATCAGGCTGGTGGTCCCGAACTCGAGCGAGGAAACGGCTCGGCTTGTCCCTTGGGTGGACGAGATACTGCTTCTGGAGCGCGCTCCCCAGAAATTCCTCTCCCATCTCAAGCTCCTTCGAAGCTTGAGGACGCCATGCGATTTACTACTAGACCTGAACCCCTCGTTTTCCCGCAGGTCCGCCGCCTTGGCCGCGCTTATCCCGGCTCAAGTCAAGGTCTCCTTTAGAAAAGGCCGTTGGGACCGCGTATTTTCCCATCAAATAGCTTCCCCAGGAGAGCGAGAGCCCATGCTCGAGCGCTACGCGCGCCTGGCGAAATCTTTTGGGATCGCCTACGAGCCCAGGCTCGAGATTAGATTGGAGCCCACGCACGAGGAAGAGGCCCGGCGCATTCTGGAGGAGACGCGCCCGCGTGAGAGCGCCTTCAAGATCGCGGTGCATCCCGGAAACTTCAAGAAATTCGACAACCGCTGGCCGGAAGAAAAATTCGTGGAGTTGACGAATCTTCTGGCGGAGCACTTTGGGGTCCAGCTTTTCTACATGGCGGGCCCGGGCGAGGAAAAGCCGGTAAGCGGCATCGTCTCCCGACTCGCGGCCCCGGTCCCGATTCTATCCCCCCGCCCCATAGGGGTGACCGGAGCCTGGATGAGGGAAATGGACCTATGCGTCCTCAACATCACGGGGACCACACATCTCGCCGCCGCCCTCGGTGTCCCGACCTTCGGCTTCTATTCGGGCTACACCGACGCGGTCTGGCGCCCGAGCTCCCCCATCCACCATGGAGTAGTCTCGCAGTCATGGCAATCCTGCCGCGACATCCCCGTGGCCGCGGCCTATGCCGGGATTAAGGCCCTTTTACCTTAGGGCCTTAGTTCTCTGAGCGCCGAACAATCGCAGACAGCTCCTCCATAGAGCGGGGGCCCGACTTTGGCAGACTGCGGCGTCGCAGTTATCCACAAAAACTTCCCGGGAAATTTTTGTGGATAACTTTTCGGCGGTCAGAGCACTACAACAGGAATATCCAGGACAGGAAGGCGAGGTTGAAGAGCAGCCCCCACCATGGGCTGCGCAAGGCCTTGAGGCCCCACAGGGCAATGCCGAGAGCCATGAGCCCGATGTAGAAGCACCAGCCAATCACCGCGGCGAAAGCGACGGGGTGGTCGAGAAGTATGAAGCCGTCCGACATCAAGGTCCGCGAGACATGGATCCAGAAACCGGTCAGCATCGCCGTGTGCATGAATCCGGCCCAGGGATGGTCGGTTTTGAGCCCCTTCAAGGCTACGACAAACAACATCAAACCGATCAAGGGAGTAAAAATGATGGGGCTTGTAACTGACTGAGCGACGAAAAACAAGCCTGCCGCGAGCGCCGACCCCGAGAAAAAGGCACCGGTTTTGTGTTCCTTAATAGCCCGTTCCCATGGCAATGGCGCACCCGGCAGCCGGGGAGGCTTGGGGGCGCTTTGCCTGATGGCATTGACAGCCCCCAGGATGGGGCCCGGCGAGTCGTGGTTGCGCCGGTTGGCCTCGCGCATGAGAAGGACCATGGCCAGGCCCCGCTCCCGGGAATCGGCGCTCTTTTGAGCGATCTCAGCCACGGCCTGGAGAACCAATCCCTCCAAGGAGTCGCTCCCGTCCTCGTTGGCCACGCTCCAGGACTTCTGGTCGTGCAAATAGCTCGTCAGCCCCTGCAGGACCATAACGCGCAAATCTCGCCGGGTCAGAGCGATTTCCTTAAGTTCCCTCAAGACTTCACGCCGGTCCTCCTCCTGCTCCACCGAAAGGGCCTGGAGAAGAACCTCTGCTTGAGCTTCCAGCGTCTCTTTTTCTTCCGGATCCGCTGCTGCCGCGACCGCAGACACAAGGACCCTACTGCCCAGCAGATCCTCCTTCACGGCCTCGGCCAGCGCCTCGGCCTTCTTTGCCGCGGCCGGCGGAACCGCGACTTTATTCGTGATCTTTTCACAACGTGAAATAAAATCGTCCAGCTCTTTTTGGTTCGGCTCCAGGATGGCCATGATCGGAACAAGGTCGCGCACGCGCGCGGCCTCCGAGCTCCATTGGGCCTGGGGAACTTTCCCCTGGCTTACTTTGCTCTCGAACGCGCCAAACCTGGCCTTGACCAGATCCAAGGCCGTTTCAGAGGCCGCGGCCAGGGCCAAGGAGCGCGCCCGAGGATCGCGCGTGGAGAGGAATCTATTCAGGCTCCAGCCGGACTGCTCCAAGGCCATCTCGAGCACGCCCAGCATGCCTCGCGCCTCGGCCTCGCGGCCTTCGAGGTCCGGGGCGAGAAACTTCGCCAAACGCGACAAGACGGAGGACACAGAAACGCTGAGCCCGGGCGTCTGGAAGTGCCCGCGGATGGCCATGGGCCGGAACGACGGGTCTGGCCTCCCCCGTCCGGGGTGCCGCGACGCGGATCGGGAAAGCCGCGCGGGAAGTGGGAACGCAGACAAACAAAAGGGAGAGACTCAACCGGAACACTCGTTTATCCTACAAGACCCGCTCCCAAGGCGCCAGAGACCTAGGGTACGAAAGAATCCCAGCACTAGGCCTATCCTGGCCTAGGCCTAAAGGCCTAGGCCATACGGACCAAAAGACCCTCCCCCCTCCCCGCGGGGCGCCCTACACTACTTTCAAGATGATGCCTGAGATGCCCAAATGCGCGCTGGTGGTGGACGACGACGAGGAGTTCCTCTTCTACGTCCAGACCGCCCTGGAGTCGGCCGGCTACGATGTGGAGACCGCCGCCTCACTCATGGAAAGCCAGGAGCTCCTGCGCCGCCGCAGCTTCGCCGTGATCCTGGCCGATCTGCGCCTGCCCGGAGCCTCGGGCCTCGACGTCCTGGACGAGGCGCGAAAGATCGACTCCCTGGCCGTGGGGATAGTCCTCACCGGGCATAGCTCGGTGAGCTCGGCTCTCCAGGCTCTTAGGGAAGGCGCCTACGACTATCTCCTCAAGCCCTGCCCTCCCGAGGAGCTCGCGGCCGCTGTCGGGCGCGCCGTCGAGCACTACCACCTCAAGGTCTCCTTGGTCCAAAAGACCGCCGAGCTCGAGAAGCTGGAAGCCCAGCTCGACGTGAAATCCCGCGCCCTGCAGGACGTGTCCCACGAGCTCAAGAATCCGCTATCCGTGGTCTCCGGCTACTCGGCCCTGCTTCTCAAGCGCGGGGGAGAGTCCTACAAGCCAGAGGAGCTGCGCAAGGGCCTGCAGTCCATCTACAGCAACGCCCAGCACTTGAACCGCCTCCTTGATGATCTCATGGAGTCCACCCGGGTCTCAGCGCGCAAGGTGACCTTGTCCAAATCCAGGCTCTCGGCCCGGGAAGCGGCCTCGGAGGCCGTGGAGAACCTGCGCCTGGAGGCCGCGAAGAAGGGGATCGAGCTTTCCTGCGAGACCGGAGACGAGGAGCTTTTCATCGAGGCGGACAAACACCGGCTTACCCAGATATTGCTCAATCTCCTCGGCAACGCCCTAAAATTCACGCCCTCCGGTGGGAAAGTGCGGATTTCTCTGAAAAGCCTCGAGGACTGCGCCCGATTCTGCGTGCAGGACACCGGAGTCGGGATAGACCCCGCAGAGACCGAGCGGCTTTTCGAGCGCTTCTACCAAGCCGAGGGGACTCGCCTGAATCACAAAGGCCTGGGCCTAGGTCTTGAGATTTCCAAGGGCCTGGTGGAGATGCACGACGGAAAAATCTGGGTGGAAAGCCGCCCCGGCATGGGAGCCTCGTTCTACTTTACCATCCCCTTGGCCCAGGATCGCGAGCCCCGCCCCCTGCGCCATCCACGTCACTTGACGCAGTAAATCGCGGTCCCCTCCCCGGCGTCCTCGAAGACCTTCTCGTAGCGGCTGGCGTCCGAGAACATCCTGTTCAAGTCCTCCAACGACATGGGATCGTGGGCGGTCCGGCCCGAGCGCGTGCGCATGATGAACTCGGCCGGGAAAACGGCCGCGTAGCGCGCGCCGTTCGATTTGAGCCAATAGTGCAAACTCCGGGAGTCCTCCAGCCGGGGCCAATGCAGGACTTGCCTTCCCGAGAGGAGATAAAAGCGCCCGTCAAGCTCGGCCGCGAAGATGTCGCCCGGAGCCGTGCGCCGGGCGATCCAATCCAAAGTCCTCTCCGGCGGGGTATTGACGGGACTGCGCTCCCATAATAAGGAGGCCGCGGCGATGCGCCGGGCCGGCGCCATAGCCAGGGCCAGGCTCACGATCGCGGCCGCAAACGCGGCCGCGCCTCCTCGGCCAAACCGGGCGCCGGTATCCCCGGCGCCCTTAATAAGAAAAACCGCGGCAAAGGGGATGACCGGGAACAGGTAGCGCCCCGCCTGCTTGCTCCAAAATAGATGCGCCGTAAAGAAGAAAAGGAGATAAAGCCCCGCGAATCTCCTCCATCCGGACTTCGCCCAGGCCTTGGCGCCCAAGGCCGCCAAGGCCGCGCCGGTCCCGATGGTCGCAGCCTCAAGCCAGCCCCAAACCCAGGGCCAGCGAAACATAGTGGTGACGAACAGGAATTTGCCGTAAAAGGCGAGATTCGCCTTGAAAATGGTCCAGAAAGAGGCCAGCCCCTCGGCCCCTCGGGCCGAGGCCGCGAACTCGGTGAAGTAGAGAAGCCCTCTTCCGGTAAGATGAGCGTTGCGCGCCAAGAACAAGAGGAAGGGCGCAAGGCCAAGGCAGAGACAGAAAAAACTCTCTCTGGCCCTGGCCTCGAGGGCCAGGGCTACTACCACGCCGGCCACCAAGGCCAGTCCCGTCGGCCTCACCAAGCAGGCGAAACCCATCAGCAGCGCGAACCAGGCCCAGAATCCAGGGGAGCGGGATTCCCACTTCCGGCGAGCAATGGAGAAGATCACGGCGGTAAGGAACAGGAAGGGGATTTCCGATAAGACCGTTCCGGACATGCTCAGAAATAGCGGGCTCAGGCCCGAGACGAAAGTCGCCGCGGCAAGCTCTCGCGGCTCAAGGAAGCCGGAAAAGCAATCCCAGAGCAGCCATAGGGAAGTCAAGACCAGCCCCATCGAAAAGAATTGAAAGGGCCAAAGCCGTCCTGGGAAAAGCCACGCCAAAGGGGCGAGCATCATGGAATAGCCGGGCATATAGCTCGCCAAGGGCGGGCTTCCCGGGGCGTTCAATTGGGAGTAGGAGCCGGAGAGCAGGGAGCGCGCCCCTATGATGTAGAACGCGTCGTCGTTGAAGAATCCGACGTAATAAGCCCTGCGGCAAAGGATGTACAGCGCGCCCAAGACCGCGAAAACCGCCGCCTTGCGTTTCAATGCGACAGTATACGTAATTCGGTGACAGGTCCTTAATTAAATGCGGTCTTTGAGCAGCCACGCGCCGGTCGCCCCAGCCAAGGCTCCGACGATGGCGCCCACGGGACCGAACGCGGCGCCGAGGCCCGCCATGAACATCGTGCCCCAGAACATAAGAAAACCTGTCTTTAGTATCTCGAACACGCCGTTCCCGCTCTTTTTGGGCGGACTCTTCAATGCCCGATCCGGCTCGTGAACAGGCACCACGATGGGTTCCGCCGTGGAGGGTACGTAAATTTTTGGGGGGTATTCTGGGAAATAGTGGGAACCCCGGCCCGGGATCGTCCCGGGGCCTCCCGCCAACCTGGAAGAATTATCCATGAGCAGGCCGGCGCCCTCTGGATCTCGGGCAAGGCCGTAGAGCTGTTCGACAGCGCCGCCCCGGAGCTGGTAAGCCCCGGCCGCGGCAGGAACGCCCGCGAGAAGACATAATAGGCCAAAGTATTTCCATTGCACAAGAAACCTCTCGCCAATTATTGTAGGCCTCCGTCCCTTTCTCGTCAGGGGCCTTTAGGCCTAGATCGCCCCTAGGCCTTGGGAGAGCCTTCCCGCTAAACGACCTGTCCGTCTTTGAAATGGACGACTCGCCTTGCGCGGCGCAGCACCTCCGGGTCATGGCTTGAGAACAGGAAGGTGATTCCCTGATCCCGATTGAGTTGCTCGAAAAGGGCCATCAGCTCCTGGGCCGTGGACGAATCGAGATTGGCGGTGGGCTCGTCGGCGATGACCAGGCGCGGCCCGCCGGCGATCGCCCGAGCCACGGCCACCCGCTGCTGCTGGCCCCCTGAAAGCTCGGCCGGGCGCCTCTCAGACATCGCGGCCAATCCCACTTTCTCTAAAACATCTCGGGCCCGGCGGCTTTCCTCTCCGGAGTTGATCCCCCTCAAAATCAGGCCGAACTCGACGTTCTCCCGGGCCGTCAGCACGGGAATCAAGTTGTAGCTCTGAAACACGAACCCCAGCTTCTCTCGGCGCAGGCGGCAGAGAGCCGCCGCGTCCAGCGCGCCCAATTCTACGCCGTCCAAAAGCAAACTCCCCGAACTCGGGCGGTCAAGACCGCCCACGATATTCAAGAAGGTGCTCTTTCCGGAACCGGAGGGCCCAGCTATGGCCAGGAATTCCCCGGCCTCGACCTCAAGGCTCACATCCTGGAGCGCGCGCACGGGCTGGACGCCGGAATCGTAGGTCTTGGAAAGGCCGCTCGCCCGGATCATGAGTGCCGCAGGGCCTTGACCGGAGAGAGTCGGGAGGCCTTGAACGCGGGATAAAGGCCCGAGACGATGGTCACGAGGAACACGCTCAGGCAGGACTTGAGAACCGAGTAGGCCCTGAGCTTCGGATAGAGGATCGGCTCAAGGAACGCGGTCGAAACCGAGACCCCTTCCGTCCAACGGCTCAGGTCGATGCCGTGGCGCCCAAAGTGCAGAGCCAAAATCACCCCCACACTAGTCCCGACCGCCAGGCTCAGGCTCGCCAGAATCGCGGCCTCGAAAGAAACCATGGCCACAACGGATTTGGGCTCCATGCCCATGGCCAAGAGCACCCCGAACTCGCGGGTGCGCTCGAAAACCGACATCAGCAAGGTGTTGACGATGCCCAAGGCCACGATCATGAACACCACCAAAAGAATGACGTGGTTGATCGCGTCGTCAAGCTCGGTCGTCTGCAGGAGGCTCGGGTCCAAATCCTTCCAGGACAAGGCCTCATAGGCCTTGGGCTCCAGGCGCAGGCCAAGCTCGCCCTTGATGCGGTCCACTTCCCCCAAATCGCCCGCGAACAGGAGCATGGAGGTGAGCCCCTGCCCCAAGCCCAGGAATTCCTTGGCCCGGCCCAAGGTGATGAAGGCCGTCCCCAAATCCACGGCCTCGGCCCCGGTCTTGTAAATCCCCCGCACCCGGAACAGGGCGTTGGCCATGGAGCCGTCCGCGGCCTGGGACAAGAGGACCATCTTGTCCCCCAACTCGAGCTTGAGCCGCTTGGCCAAGGCCTTGCCGATCAATATTTGCCCGACCGTACCCGAATCTCGCCCAAGATAAAGACCCTTGACCATGGTGTTGGAAATCCTCGTGGCCCGCTTCTCCAGCGCGGGATCCACACCAACCACCATGACCCCGACCGAGTTCGAAGCCGACGAGGCCAGGCCGTAGCTTTCCACGCGCGGCAAAACGAGGCTCAGCCCCCGGACTCCCGCGAGAGCCGCGCGCAGCTCCGCGGGCTTGGCGATCGCGCGCTCCAGGACCGGGTCGGCCCTGTAGCCCCGGCCGTACACCTGCAGGTGCCCTAGAGAGGTCCGGGTCGCGTTGGCGATCAGCTGCTCGTGCATCCCGTCGCTGAAGGCGAAAAGGAAGATGAAGAGGCCTAGCCCGAAACTCGAGGCCGCCAAGGTGAGCAAAGAACGCCTCTTGTTGCGCCAAACGTTGCGCCAGGCGATTTTGAGGAGCACGGCGAAAGTATAGGCCGAACGCCCGGAGCCGTCAAGCCTTCGATTTAAATCATGTGACCGGACAGACATTGACAGAAAATAGAGCCGGGGCTATACTCAGCCAGTGGCGGCGAACCAACGGCGGGAGCGGAGGTGCAAATGAGCCGAGAATCGGTGGAAAAGCTGGTGGACCGCTGGATGAACGACGAGAAGTTCCGGGCCGAGCTGCGCTCCGACCCGCAAGGGACCGTCAAAAAGGCGGGAGCAAGCTTAAGCCCCGAGGAATTGCAGGCTTTAAGCCGCATTGATTGGAGCCTTCCCGATGAACAGTTGAAAACCCGCGCAAACTTCGGCATGTGACCGGAGATATGCCACAAGCAGACTTAATGCAAGAGGTTTTCGCCCTCGCCAAGCGCTTCATAGCGGCGCGCGCGCAGAGCCAGGCCCAGAAAGAGCTGCTATCGGCGATGCTGCGCAGACTCGAGCGCCAGAGTGCCGATCCCGAGAGTCTTCCCTTTATAGTCATGCCTCGCCTGGTAGTCGGAGCAGTGCGCGGACTTGAGGAAGAGGCTTCTGGCCTTTGCCTTGCGACCACCTTGCTGTATGCCGGCATAGACCTCCTGGACGACTTGGCCGATGGCGATATTTCCGCCGCGTGGCGGGGTTTCCGCCCGCAGGAACTGCAATTGGCGGCGGCCACTTTCCTCTCGAGCCTTCCGCAATTGGCGCTCTCCGATATCAAGGCGCCCCCCGCGGTCCTCGCCGGAATGCATAAGGCCCTGGCCCAGGGGCTTTTGCGCATGAGCGCGGGCCAACAGGAGGACCTGTCCACGGCCGGCTCCAGTCATCCCGACAGTGCGGCCGTAGAGCTCTCGGTGTCGGGGAAATCCGGAGAAGAATTGGCGTTATTCTCAAGACTGGGCGCTCTGATGGCTCAAGCCCCGGAGTCCGCCGTTGATCTCTACGAGGACATGGGCCGCTCATTGGGAACCGCCATTCAGTTGGCTTCCGACTGCCATGACCTGTTCCAGGCCCGGCGCAGCCGCGATCTTGCCAATGGAACTCGAACCTACCCAATCGCCAAGCACCTGGAGCGCCTGCCCCGAGCCGAGCGCGGCAAGTTTCTTCGGGTATTGGAGCTGGCCAAGACAAGCTCCTCCGCGGCCAAGCGCGTGCGCCGGGAGTTGATCCAAGACGGAACTCTGCGCCTTTGCGCCATCGTGGTGGAAATACACTGCCAAAAGGCCGTTTCCTGCCTGGAGCGGGCCCAACCGAAGCTCCCGGCGGCCGCAGGCCTCAAGCGGCTGATCCTCAGCGCCTCTTTTTTCGCCGAACCGCGGGCGACTGCGCCAACGCCGCCGGGACAGGAGGTCTTCCATGAGCCGAGCTTCCGTAGAAAAACTGCTGGATCTTTGGATGAGCGATGCGCAGTTCAGGGCTAAGCTGAGAAGGGACCCGGAGAAGGTCGTCCGTGACTCCGGAGCGCAGCTTTCCGCCGAAGAATGGGAGGCCTTGCGCCGGGTGAACTGGAGCCTTCCAGATGAGGAATTGCGAGCTCGGGCCAACAAGCTCTGAAATAGAGGGTTAAATGGAGAAAACATGAGCCGCCAAGCCATAGAGCAGCTTCTGGACCGATGGATACACGACGACCACTTCCGGGCGGAACTGCGCAAGGACCCGGAAAGCACCATCCGCAAGACCGGAGCGGACTTAAGCTCCGAGGAGTGGAGCGCGGTCAAGCAAATAGATTGGAGCCTGCCCGATGAGGAGCTGAAAGCGCGCGCCAATAAAGCTGTCCCCACTCTTTAAGATGCCGGAATCCGCTCTCGCCCAGCGGGCGGCCTTGCTCGCCCGGATTCCGGCGTTTTCTGCATTGGACAAGGACTCATTGACGGCACTCGCCCCTCTTTGGAGGGAGGAGCATTTTCCCCCGAACGCCATAATTCTAAAGGAAGGCGCGGCCGCGGACCGCCTCTACCTGATTCTCGAGGGCAGGGCCGAAGCCGCCTCCCGCGGATCCCGCGGAGATATTCCCTTGGCCGTCTTGTCGCCTGGAGAAATATTCGGGGAACTGGCCTTGGTGGGATCGGGATTCCGGCAGAGCACGGTCAAGGCGCTGGGCGAGGTCAAGGCCCTAAGCCTCAAGGCGGCTGATTTCAAGGCTCTCCTCAAGGCCCATCCGGCCATGGCCGAGGCTTTCCAGAAAAGCGCCGATGAAATGCGGTTGGCGAAATTCTTGAAGCAAGCCACGCCCTTCACCCCCCTCGATGCCCGGCAGATCCGCAAGCTGGTCGCCAGTCTCAAGATCATCCTGCTCGACGCCAAGACCACGGTGGTGCGCCAGGGGGAGGGAGGGCGCTGCTGCTACTTGATCAAGTCCGGAAGCGTCGAAGCCCTCCAGGAGAGCCCCGAGGGCACGGCGCGAAAGCTCGCCACCCTCGGGACGGGCTCGATTTTTGGGGAAATGGCGCTTTTGAGCGAGTCCCCCCGCAGCGCAACCGTGAGAACGCTGGAGCCCTGCGAGCTCCTGATCCTGCACCGCGAGGACCTTCTCAAGGCCATGGGCGAGAGCGCCGACGTCGCCGTCCAGCTCATGGAGACGGTGAGCCTCAGGCAGCGCCCCAGGAAGGCCTCCCGCGTCCAAGTCTTCGAGCGGGCCTCGTCGGAAGGCGACGCCATCACGATCTTGAAGAATCCCGCGACCGGCTCCTATTTCCAACTTTCCCCCGCCGGCCGCTTCATTTGGGATCGCCTCGATGGCCGGCACACCTTGAGGGACCTCGCCTTGGAGCATTTCTCCCACTTTCAATCCTTCGCCCCCGGCTTCGTGGCCGGAGTGATGTCGGATCTGGCGGCCAAGGGATTCCTCGATGGGAGCGCGCTCCGCGCCGACGTGCTGAGCTTGGGCACGTCCGAGGGAAGTCTTGCGCGCCTCCTTGCCGCGGTCGCCAAGGCCCTGAACTGGAGAGTCTCCCTGAACCACCTCGATCCCCGACTGTCCAGGCTCTATCACCGCGGCCCCGTCCGATGGCTTTACACCAAGGCGGGGCAAGCCCTCCTCCTCATCGTGGCTCTGGCCGGGGCGGCCCTATTTTGGCGCCATATTCCAGATGTCCAGCAGGACCTCGTTGAGCTCAAGGGAGGCTGGTATCTGTGGCTTGCCCTCATCCCCGCCTATTTCCTCTCGGTGATCATCCACGAGGCGGGGCACGCCTTCACGGCAAAGGCCTTCGGGCGCGAAATCCCCCGAGCCGGGGTGGGCTGGTACTGGATCACACCCATCGCCTTCGTGGACACCTCGGACCTGTGGCTGGCACCCAAATGGCCGCGCATGGCGGTGAGCCTCTCGGGGCCTTACAGCGAGATCGTGCTGGCCGGCTTTTGCGCCCTCGCGGCAAGCCTGTCGCCGGGGACAGCACTTGCCCCCGGGCTGTGGATTTTCTCTTTGGGCCTCTACTCCACGGCCTTCTTGAACCTCAATCCCTTCCTGGAGTACGACGGCTATTACCTGCTCATGGACTACCTAGAATACCCCAACCTGAGGCACAAGGCCTGGTCCTGGCTCGGGCAGGGGCTGCCCAGCGCGCTAAGAGACGCCAAGAGGCGACGGGCAGAGATATGCTATCTTGCGAGTTCCGCCTTCTTCGCCCTCGGCACGGCCGCTCTTCTGTCCCGCATTTGGGCGCAAATCACATCGAATTAAATCGTAGAATAGGGCGTGGCCCGGCTGAAAGAAAGGGCGGCGTTGTTTTTCGCGTCTTTGGCGTTCGCCGCCCTGGAGAAAGCCCGGAGGCTGGGACGCAGAGGAGTTAAAAACATGACCGAGGATCCGCCCGGAACCATCTACGGCTTCGAGGTAAAAACCATCGGGGGACAGCCTAAGAGCCTCTCCCAGTACAAAGGTCAAGTGCTTCTGCTTGTCAACACCGCCTCCCTCTGCGGCTTCACACCGCAGTACGAGGAGCTCGAAGCCCTCTACCGGCGCTACCAGGCCCGAGGCCTGCGCGTTCTGGGTTTTCCCGCCAACGAGTTCGGCGCGCAGGAGCCCGGCTCGGACCCTGAAATCCAGGCCTTCTGCCGGACGCGCTATGCAGTGAGCTTCGACCTATTCTCGAAAATAACGGTCAAGGGCCCGGGCATCCACCCTCTCTACGAATTCTTGACCGCGCGCTCGGGGCATAACGGCGATATCCCATGGAATTTCACGAAATTCTTGGCGGGCCGCGACGGCCGCGTCGTCGCCCGCTTCGGACCGCAAGCCTCCCCCATCGGCCGGGCGGTGACGAGTCAGATCGAGTCTTTACTCGAAGCTCGGCTCAGCGCCTCCGAAAGCGCCCTGTAGGACTCCGGCGCGATCTCCTCGGCCCGGGCCGAGGAGCCTATCCCCAGCCCCCCCAACGCCGAAATCACTTGTTCGCGGGAAATCCCCAGCGCCCGGGCGATCGGCCCCGAGGCCATCTTGCGGCGCTGCTCGAAGGCGGCGCGGGCCGTCTTGAAGAAAGACTTCTGCTTATCAGCCGCGACCTCGGGCTCGGCGCGGCGCGTCAAGCGCAGGACGGCGGACTCAACCTTGGGCTTGGGGCTGAAGCACTCCCGCGGCACGTCCAGGACCATCTCGACCTCGGCGTAAACCCAGGCCGACAAGGTCAGGAGCCCGTATTTGCCGGAGCCCGGCCCGGCCGCCAGGCGCTCGCCCACCTCCTTTTGGAACATGAGGATGGCTTGGGTCCAGAGCGGCCAGGGCAGTATCTTCTGGAGTATGGGAGTGGCCACGGCATAGGGGAGATTGGCGACGATCTTGAAGGGGCCTTGTCCCAGCGACTGAAGGGGCAACTTCAAAAAATCTCTTTGGATAAGCCTCAATCTCGTCTCGGCGCCCAGCACCGAAACGAGATTCTCGCCCAGGCGTTCATCCATCTCGACCGCCGTCACCTCGGCCCCGGCCGAGAGAAGGCCCCTGGTCAGAATGCCGCGTCCGGGGCCGATCTCGAGCACCTTCTCCCCGGGCCGGAGCCCAGCGGCCGAGACGATGGCGTCGCGCACGTCCTCCCTGACCAGGAAATGCTGTCCCAGGCGCGCAGGCATCAGCGCTCTCTTTAGGCCGGACTGGCCAGGCGGAGTCGCCTACGGCGCAGCAGGTCCTCTCCGGCCTTCCAGACGTCTCCGGCCCCCAAGGTCAGCACCACGTCGCCGCGGCGAAGTTCCCGCGCCGCGTCCAAGGCCGAGGAGTAGGGCGCGCAGGCGACTCCGCTGCGCTTGAGCGAGTCCAAGATGAGCTTGGAGCTTACCCCCGCGATTGGATCCTCCCCGGCGGGATAGATGTCCATGACGTAGACAAAATCAGCGCGCTTGAAGGCCGGGCCGAACTCGCGCCACAAGAGCCTAGTGCGGCTGAAGCGATGGGGCTGAAAAATTACGACCGTCCGGCGCGCCCGCCACAACCCCGACACCGCCTCGAGAGCCGCCGCGACCTCGGTCGGGTGATGCCCGTAGTCATCCACGAACTCGACTCCCTCGGCCGCGCCCAGGACGTCCAAGCGCCGTCCCACGCCGCGGAACTTGGAAAGCCCGCGCGCGAGCTTCTCGGGATTAAAGCCCAGGAAGCACCCCGCGGCCAAGGCCCCCAAAGCGTTCTGAACGTTGTGCAGGCCGGGCACGCGAAGCTCTATAGAGGCCACGAGCCCGCCCCGATGGCGGGCCTCGAAGCGGGACCCTCCCTTGCTCATTTTGACCTGGACCGCGCGCCAATCGGCGGGGCTCTTGACACCGTACGTCACGACGGACCGACCCAGGCTTGGCGCCATGGCGCGCAGCCTGGGGTCATCGGCGCAAAGCACGGCCGCGCCGTAAAAGGGAAGCCGCTGCAGGTGCTCCAAGAACGCCCGCCTCAGGTTCGCCATGGATTTATGGAAGTCCAAATGGTCATTGTCTATGTTGGTCACGACCGCGGCCAAGGGCGAGAGGTGCTTGAAGGAGCCGTCCGACTCGTCGGCCTCGGCCACCAGGTACTCGCCCACACCGAGCTTCACGTTGGAGCGGATGTTCTTGAGCTGTCCCCCTATGATCATGGTTGGGCTCGCCCCGGCCTCGTTCAAGGCCATGGCCACCATGGAGGTGGTCGTGGTCTTGCCGTGGCTGCCCGCCACGGTCACGGTCTTTTTCATGCGCCCAAGCTCGGCCAGCATCTGGGCCCGCGCAATGACGGGAATGCCGGCCCGGCGGGCGTAGGCAAGCTCCGGGTTGTCAGGGGCGACCGCGGAGCTCGCCACCAGAACCTGGGCCCCGCGGACAAAGCGCGCGGCGTGGCCCTTGAAAATCTTGACGCCCGCGGCCGCCAGGCGCCGGGTGGTCTCGGACTCCTTCAAATCCGAGCCGGAGACCTCATAGCCGAGATTGCGCAGGACCTCGGCGATGCCGCTCATCCCCACCCCACCGACCCCGGTAAAATGGATGCGGCTCACAAACGAGCGCATGAGCCCCGCGTCCTTCATCCCTTTTTCGCCCTCGTGGAAGGCCTTTGCAGCCACTTGAGACCCTCCCCGGCCGCGCGGTTCTTGGGATTGATCTTGAGAGCCTCCTGCAGGGAAGCCGCGGCCTCTGCCTCGTCTCCGGTCATGACTCGGGCCACCCCCCGCCCCAGGAAGGCGGCCTCGTTCTTGGGGTCAAGCTGGCAGGCCCGCTCGAAGGCGCCCAAGGCCTGCTGGCTGTCGCCGATGGCGGCGTAGGCCAGGCCCGTGGCCACCCACCAGTCGCTTTGATCGGGATGATTCGGAATTTCCCCGGGCTCCGGGAGAGTTTCCTCGACCAGATACATCCAACCCGTCCCCATGACCCACAATCCCATGTCGTTTCCGACCTGTCTGGGCTGATAGGAAACCTTGGCGGAGTCCTCCGCCTGGCCGCCGGCCGGGCGCGCGGCCCCGAGCTTGGTGAAGGTGAGGTTCATTCCCAGGCGCACGTCCGAGCCTGCGGGGGCCTCCTTCATGACCGCGCGCAGGTCCTGCAGGACCTTGGCCACGGCCTCGGCCCGGGCCTGCGCGGCGGCCGCCGGGATTTTATACTCGCGGCGGACCGCCTTCGCGGCCGCGGTTCGCCCCGTCATCTCCCGCTCCAAGGCCTTCTTCAAGGCCGAGGCGCTTTCCGAGGCCTTGACCAGCTGGGGCCGCGCGGCCATGACCACGTCCACTTGGAGGATGGCCCCCTGGTCGAGGGGAATGCGCTCCAAATTCTTGGCGAAAACGTCTAACGGGTCGCTGTCGGCGCCGGGAGGAGGCTGAGTCTGCGGCTCTCTCCCCGCCGCCGGCGCCGAAGGCGCCGGGGCTTTTACGCCCGAGTAGGCCACGGAAAGCTGGAGGCCCGGCCCGCCCTCCTCGGGAGTGAGATGGAAGGCGTCGGCGAAAATCTCGCGCGCCTTCTTGGCCTCCCCGTTGAGAAGATAGAGCCGGCCGAGCCTCAAGCGCGCCACGGAGTCCCGGGCCTTGAGGTTGACCGCCTTGCGGAAGCTGTAGACGGCTGCCTTGCGCTGGCCCTGCCGTTCTTCTATCGCGCCCAGCTCGAGGAGGGCGTCCTCGTAGGCCGGGTAAAGCCTCAGAGCCCGGCGCAGGGACTCGGCCGCCTCCTGGTCCCGTCCGAGCTTGCGGTACAAGGTCCCCAGCTGGAAATGGTAGAGGGCCTGCCCCGGCTCGAGGCCGGCGGCCTTGCGGAAACGGTCCAGGGCCTCGAGGGAATGCCCCAGCCCATCCTCCACCGAGCCTAAATTCATCTGTATATCGGCGCGGTTGGGATCAAGGTTGGCGGATTTCTGGAACGCCGCGTAGGCGCTTTTGACGTCCCCCCTCCAGGCCATGGAGATCCCGACGAGCATGTAGGCCTGGGCGCTGTTGGGATCGAGCTCGAGGCTTTTGCGGTAGCTCTCCAGGGACTTGTCCACCTGCCCGGTCCAATAATAGGCCACGCCCAGCATCATGTGGGCGACGGGGTCCTTGGGATTGGCGGACACGGCTCGGCTGAACTCCTTCAAGGCGAGCTCGTATTGACTGTCGTCCAAGTAGCGCGAGCCCACGCGCAGGCCGCGGTTGGCCTGGGCCGCCATGATCTGGTCCCAAATCGTCTCGCTGCCCGGCTCGGTCTTGGTGGCCCGAGCCGGAGATGCCGCGAACAAAACCGCGACCACGGCCGCTAGGGCGAGCTTCTTAATGTGAGGAAGGATTTTCCTCAGAGCTGCTGCTCTATGGCTGAGCCTGTTCTTCTCGTCCAAGGACAGCTCGGCCAAGGTCTTGCCGGATGGGAGGAGGAAAATCGGGTCATAGCCGAAACCCGAGGCCCCCCGCGGCGCCGCCACGATCTCCCCCTCCAGGCGCCCTTCCTCGCAGACGACCCGGCCTTGAGGATCGCACAAAGCCGCGACGGTGCGAAACGCGGCCCGACGCGGCGCGGGCACTGCTTTGAGCGCCTCCAAGAGCTTTCTATTGTTGTCCGCGAAATCGCACCCGGGGCCGGCGTAGCGCGCCGAGTAGACTCCGGGGGCTCCTCCCAAGGCCTCCACCTCGAGGCCGGTGTCGTCGGCCAAAGCCCAGAGCCGGGCGGCCTGGGCGCACTCTTGGGCCTTCTTGCGCGCGTTGCCCTCCAAGGTAAGCTCGTCCTCCACGGTCGCGGGCAGGCCTGGAAAATCATCGAGCGAAGAAATCTCCAGGGGAAGCCCCGAGAGGAGTTCCCTTATTTCCTTTATCTTGTGCGCGTTATGACTGGCCAATACCAGCACCATCTTAAAATTGTATCATTATGGAAACTATGCGTTTCCTTCTGATTCTGGCTCTTTTTGGCCTCGGCGCTTGCGCCGCGGGCAAGACCGCAGGAGACGGCATCTCGGACTCCCGGATCAAGTTCCAGGTTCAAAGGGCCCTGCAGGCCCAGCAGGGCGCCAATTACAGGAACCTGGACGTGGACGTCTACAACCGCGCCGTCACGGTTTCGGGGCTGGTCAATACCCGGGAAGACAAGAGGGCCTTGGAAAGCCTGCTTCGAAAAATACCGGGCGTGGAGCAAGTCGTCGTGAACGTCCTCTTCGAGCCCTAGCGCTCCCACCGGCTCATAATGCCCCCCCCGGCCTTCCAGCGAGACCTCCTCAAGTGGTACGCCCGCGCGCGGAGGGATCTCCCCTGGAGAAAAGACATCTCGCCCTACCGCACCTGGGTGTCCGAGATCATGCTTCAGCAGACGACGGTGAAGACGGTGCTCTCCTATTACGACGACTTTTTAAGGGAGTTCCCGGATATACCCTCTCTGGCCTCGGCCCGCGAAGAACGGGTGTTGAAGGCCTGGGCGGGCCTCGGCTACTACAGCCGAGCCCGGCTTATGCGAATCGCGGCCAAGAAAATCATGGCCGAGCATAAGGGAGCTTTTCCATCTGCCTATGAGGACGTTCTGGCACTACCGGGGATCGGGCGCTACACGGCCGGGGCCATTCTCTCCATCGCCTTCGAGAAGCCCTATCCCGTTCTCGATGGGAACGTGGCCCGGGTTTTCGCGCGCCTTCGCGCCATTGAAGACGACGTCAAGGACGCCAAAACCGTCCAGAGATTATGGCGCTTGGCGGAAAGATTAGTCCCCTTAAAACACACCGGAGACTGGAACCAGGCCTTAATGGAGCTCGGGGCGGTGGTCTGCCTGCCGGAAAAGCCCAACTGCGGGTCCTGCCCCGTGAGCCGCCATTGCCAAGCTCTTCAGAGGGGACTGCAGGATGAGCTTCCCGTCGCCTCGAAGCGCAAGGCATTCATCGCTCTCAAATGGAATTGTCTCTGGATAGAACAGGAAGGCAAGGTCCTTCTTTGGAAAAGGAACCCTGAGGAGAGATTCCTCAAGAACCACTGGGGATTGCCGGAGGCAAGGCATATCCGGGCTCCCGCCGGAGCCTGGATTAAGACCGTGCGCCACGCCATCACCCATCACAGGATCACTCTCGAAGTCGTCCGGGGCAAGGCCCCGGAGATACTCCCCCCCGAAGCCGCCTGGGTGCCCAAGGCCAAGCTCAAGGACCACCTCGTCTCATCGCTGTGGCTGAAGTGCCTTTGATTTAGAGGACCTCCGCCGGCACGAGCCGATCCTTGATCGCGACATCAACGCGGGTTCCAGGTCGGCTCTCGCCGACACGGATCATGGCCAAGGTCAAAGGCGCCTGATGTCGGGGAGAAAAGACCGCGCTGGCGGTTCGGCCGATCTCCTTATCCGCGCTCAATACGGGACTTCCACCCGGAGGCAGGGAATTCTCGGACAGCTTGATTCTGACCAGGATCCGGTTGACATGCCCCATGTGATGGATGCGCGAGATGGTCTCCTGGCCCATGTAGCAGCCCTTGGTGAAGCTGATCGCCTCATCGAGCCGGGCCTCCAGGGGGATCGTGTCCTCATCCATGTCGAGTCCGAAGAGAGGCACCCCCCTCTCGACGCGCAGGACGTTCAAGGCCTCCCAACCCACGTCCTGGAAGCCGGCCCCAAGTAGGGCGGTGCTGAGCGGCGCCGCCTTGCCCGCTTCCGCCAAGACCAAAACGCCCTCCGGACTCAGAATGGGATAAGACAAAAGCAGGACTTTCTCTCCCCCCCATTGAACCGTCTGCGCCTGGTAAGGCTCGAAAGAAGAAATTCCCTTGAAGAGTTGAGCGCAAATCGAAAAAGCCCCGGGCCCGGCCAAATGGAGCAGACCGAATCGGGAGCCGGCGTCCTCGAGACAGGACTGGCTGAGCAGAATCATCTTGGAAAGGACGCCCTTGAAGTTCTCTCCGGCCTTGGGCCAGCAGAGAATCAGCAGCTCTTCTCCCAAGTCGTAAAGGGCAAAATCCGCCTGGAGTTTTCCCTTCGGGCTGAGCAGGCAGGAGCGCTGGCCCATCAAGGGCTTCAGCGCCAGGATATCGTTGGTCGTCAAGCCTTGAAGGAATTTCTTCCTGTCCGGCCCTTTGAGGACCAGCTTGCTTAGAAAGGAGAAATCCGTCAGCGCATGATTCGACATTGTTAAATGTTAGTTTAAAAAAGTAAAGGCTAGAATAAATATATATTTATTCTAGCCTTATCAACTCAACGGCTGGGGGCGTGGCGATATTCGCCGTCTTTGTAGCGATAGAAACCGTCCAGAGCTCCGAGATGCTCCTTGAGTCCCCGGCGCAAAGCGCTTGACTGCTGGGCCGGGTCGAGAACGTAGACGGCCCTGGATGTCTCAGCGATGGCCCAGCCGTGGCTGGGGCCGTGCACCTCAACAACCTTGGTCGAGGCTGGGAGCAGCATGCGCCACTGCAACTCCTCAACCAAATACGCCGCGAGTAGCCCCATCTCTCTGCAAACCCCTTTGCGGGGCCTGGCTACGAATTCTCCGAAATCGATAGGATCAAGATGGTTTGAACGCAGGGACTTGATGTAATCAAGATCGTATTCAATATTCTTCCCAATCCAGAGCACGACATCGCTGAGGATAGAGGCTTCCACGTAGGCCGGGCCTTTGTTGGCGGCCACGTGCTTCGTTCTGCGGTCAAGGACGTACTGCCAGACCTCATGGGCCAAATCTCGCAGCGCGGGGCTATTAGGGTCGATGATGTAGCTGACGTTTCCGACGGGAAAGTAAATAGATATCCGGCCGGTCACGCCATGGTCTTCGGTGATGGGGAGCGAGGGGTTGGACAGCGAATAGACTCGCTCGGAACTATCGCGGCGCTCCGCGGAAAGCGTATCGCGATCCACGCGTATCGTTAAAAGAAGCCCTCCCTTGTCAACGGCATCCCCTAACGTGATCTCCCCACCCCGGGCGATGGATAGGACGTTATCGCCGCGGTTGAGAGTGCGTGAGAAATCCTTGCCGACGACGCTGAATCTCCCCCCCGGCAAGGCGCTGACCTTCATGTGCTCGTCCCCGATCCAGAAGAAAACAGTTGAACCCTCGGGATAATCATAGAGGGCCGCGAGCTCAACCTCCCTCACGCGGTTTTCCCCGAGCGGCTCGGGCTTGGCGGAGCGCAGCCAGGAACGAACCAAGGCGCGAAACACGCTTCGCTGCCTCACGACCTCTTCGGAGGGTATGTCGTTGGTGAGCATAGGCTCGGTGCCATAGGCTTTCATCAGCGCGCGCGCCGCCTCCAGACCGATGTCGTACTGCTGAAAGAGTCGCTCAAAGTCACTGGCCTTTGGATAGTCCCCGATAACATCATGAAACATGGCCCGGATAATGCCTGGATTTAATGGGAGCGCTCTCTCCTCCGGCTTGGGCTTGTCATATTTCACGGGCTCTCCGCTCTCGGAAAATGGGCGATGCCGGGCTTGGCCCGGCTCCTGGACGCGCACGGGCAGCCCCAACGTATTGCGGATCGTTATCCGATTGGCCTCGCGGTCGAGGCCGACCACCACCAGCTCTCCGGAAACCCCGTCCACTTTCAAGGCCTCTATGCCTCCATTTTTCCCGACATACAGGCGCCGAACGCGCTTGCCGCGGATCTCGATGTAGCCAAGCGGCAGGCGCCGGATCACGATGCCTTGTGCCGAGGCGCCGGCTCCGACCGCAATCGTGATCGGCTTATTCGGCGGGAGAGTCAACGAACGGCTTTTCCGCGCGCCGTAGCGATCAAGCAGCTCCGTCCGGGCTGTGAATTCTCGAAGTGCGGGCACAAACTCCAGATCGAAAAGAAGCTGCGCTATCTTCTCATTGCCGAGGCGTTCTCTGTCGAAGAAGTCCATGATCTTGTCGAATGGCATCTCGCCGGCCGCGCGCGGCGGACTGGATCCGAATAACGCCAGAAATCGACGAGCCAACAGCAGGTCATCGACGCCCGCCCGATCCAACTGCAGCCCGCGGCGCTTGGCCGCCTCCTCGATGTCGCCGGCTGTCAGTAACTCGGAGCGGCCCCTGATGAATCTTTTAAAGGTGAATACAGAAAAGCCCTGGTATTCCTGCAAGAGAACATCGACCGTGTTTGGCTTTGACGTCTTGTAACGGTCAGCCTGGTAGCGGTCCTCTATCTGGGAACGCGCTTTGTAATCGGAGAACGCGGGCACATGAAGCCTGAGATCGAAGAGAAGGTAGCCGATCCTTTCCGGGGTCATGCGTTCTCGATCAAAGAAATCAAACAGCTTGTCGAAGGGTATCTCGCTTGTGTTGCGCGGCCGATGCGGCCCGAGCCATGACAACAAACGACGGGCCAATAGCATGTCCTCCATGTCATCTGGCGTTATGTCAATGCCGACGCGTTTGGCCAGTTGCGCGACGTCGTCGCTGGTCAGGGGCTCGGGGCGGCCCATGATGAATTCCTTGAACGAATAGAAAGAACGCGAGCGGGGATATTCCTTTTTCCACGCCTCCCCCAAAGCCTCAAGCGGAGACTTCTTCAAGGGAGCCGGCTCCCATGACACTACACGATCGCCTTCGCCCTTAGCCACTTCAGGCCCTTGGCTTTGGGCGAGTTGGGTCGCGGGCGGCGGCTGGGCCAGGACCTGGGGGGGTTGAAGAGGCGCGGGGCCGTCGGATCCGCGGGTGGTCTTTCCGAAAATAAAAACCAGAACTTTATCGGCTCCGCCATCGATCAAAAGTCTCGCGCAAGCCTGAATGGAGGCTCCGGTCGTGTAAACATCATCCACCAATATCACGGTTTTACCCTGAATGGGCGAACTTCCAGTTTTCGTGAGGATAAAACCCAGGCCGGCATTGCTCAGCCGTTCCATGAAGCTAAGATCTTTTTGCTTTTCGGCGTCTTTGCGCTTCGCGAGAACGGAACTATTTTCCTGCAAGCCGAGTCTTTGCGCCAAGGCCCGGGCCAGCAATGCGGAGGACCCCTCCCCATTTTTCGAGGGAACGGGAACAACAAGATAGTCCCCCTTCTCTCCAAGCCGTTGTGCGAATTCCCGGATGGGGCCTTCTATCATTTGAACCGTCCGGCCCGCTTGTTCGGCATCTTTGGCCTTCAAGGTCTGCGAATACTGGTCGGCGGCGTATCGAGGATCCGAAAATGGGTAATACGGCCGCGCGAAGAACAAAGAATCCTGGGCAGGCGTTATGGCCGCGATCCCTTGGTCCCAAGCCAATTGAATCCCGCGATCGGTGACGTCGACCGGCAGGTGGGTAAGTATTTTCTTTTGCTTGAGTCCGATTAACCTCCAGACGCTGTAATTTTTCGAGGACCAGGGGTGGATGCCCTGTAGAGACCCTGGCATGCCGGTAAAAGGCTGCGCATAGTTTTGTCTATTGGCGACTTTTTGGCCGGAAGCATATCCCGCGAGACGGTCCAATCCTTGCAGCACCCCAGTCCGGACGAGGTCTTCTCCCGTGGCCTGATAAATCGCGGCGACGATTCGCGCAAGTTTTTCGACGGCTTGAGCGCGAACCTTTTCCGAGTCCGATATTAAACCGATCTCTATATCATTACGGAGCAGGTCCCAGAGCTCCTGCTCACTGCCTAGAAGCCCCTTTCCCCGAAGGATGCGGTTGTATTTTTCGTATAAAGCCGCAGTCTTTGCCGCTCTTTTCTTGGGATCGGCCTGAACGGTACCGGCCCTGCTCTTAAGGGCCTCGTAAGCAAACAACAGGGGAAGATACTCCGGCCTTCCTATGTTGTCACTGAACCGTCTGGCCGCAAGAGAATCCACCGCCGGAGTGCCGCGCTTGGCCAACAGCACATTCTCGGGATTCTTCAGGATGACGGGATAACGCGACTGGGCATAGTAATCCTTGTACGCCAGTTCCTCCGCAGACACCTTCTCAATGATTATCATTCCCAGAGCAGGATGCAGATAGGCTTCTCCAGGCTTGGCGTCAAACAAATGGACGGAACCGCGGGGAGCGGGCTCCGCCGCAGTCGGTCCGGATTCTTCCGTGGGTCCGGCGCTTGGCTTGCGCGCCGCCGGCGCAGGAGTAGCGGACAGAGCTGGCCTTGCTCCCGCTACAACCCCTATGCCAAATTCCCCCATGAGCTGCCGAACATTGGACACGATGACCCTTGGGTCGGGCATATCGCCTTGGCGCACGTCGTAGTCCAAAGGCTTTACGATCAATCTCTTGTCTCGGAGCTCAGAGAAGGAGAGAACTCGCGGATTTTTCGCCTCCGAACCAGATCCTATTTCCAGATCGGCAATTGAATCGATCACGACGAATTTCCATTCGCCGTTCAGGAACATCGCGCCGCTAATGACAATGGCATGACCATAATCTCCTTCGCGGATGCTCGCTAGAACGCCCATCGTCTTTTTTATTTCCAGAATCAATTGCCGCTCGGTTTTAGGCGCCCAACTTTGGTCCCAGAATTTAAGCCCCATCTTTCTGAGCAACATCTGCTGCCGAGTCAGATCTAAACCTTTCTTCCTGGTATCAACTCCCGTAATTTTTTCCGCCAACGCCAGAAACTCGTGGTAGCTGACGCCTGAGCGGCCCAGAATACGCACAAGGGGATGACTCCAGATATGCCTTACCGCGCAATCGTTAAAATTCTGCTTAGCCAGAGATTCCATAAGGGGAAAGTCTCCAACCACCTTTGAGGGGTCCTCAAGCATAAGGCGGGCCATTTCCTGCAAAACTTCAGAATAGCTTCTAGGCGTTTTAGGCCGATCGACGCCTCCAATCCTTTCAGTCAGAATAGGTCGGATCCCCGGCAAACGCTTCTCGAGATAATTTAAGAGCTCGACCTTCGAACTAAAAATTCGTTCCAAGGGTTCTCCCGCCTCCCTTTCGAGCCTCTGATAAGCTTCATCCACGGTTTGAGACGTTAAACCATATTGATGGTATTTGCGCGCCAATTCGTCAAATACCTCTTGCTTGATGGTTTCCCACGGAGCTGAGGGCGTCCCGGCGGCCGGCGCTCGCCCCGCCGTTTCACCACCTGCGCCCAACGGTCCGCGAGGAATCCTGACCGGAGCTGTGATTTCCAGAAAATACGCGATCTTCACCAAATTCCGCAGGCGGCCCCATGAGTAATAGTCTATCCGGGCCGTATGGGAATCCTGGACCCCGAAAATCCAAGTTTTGAATCCTTGGTCGTAAAAGGCGGAGCGAACGAACACTTCGTGCATATCACCGGTCATCTCGCACCGCGTATCCAGGCAAGCCAAAATAGGCTGCTTTCTCCTCAAGTGGTCCAGGAACATGTCGGGAAGTTCCGGGACAGGCTGCCCTTCGGAGATTTTCCGGTAGGCGATGCGAATATCCTTCAACAGCAAGTCGAAATCTCCAGGAGTAATGCCGTTTTTCAACACCGCCTGCCGTCCCCGCGGCGATATTTCCATCAAAGCCTCCACTCCGCCGGGGCCGTCATAGCCTTGAGTGGCCTGAATTGCGTTGTCCAAGGCGCAAAAAGCGCAGGTTGGTCCTTTTTGGGCGGCAGTCTTTGCCGATGGAAATCCAAGAAAAGTTCCGCGGGATTCCTGCAGTTGGGCTTCCTTCTTCCAGTGGCCCTGCCTGGCTTGCTCCCCGCGATCGTAACTGGCGCCGCGCGCCTTGATCAGATTCTGTACTCGCTTCTGGAGCTCAGCCCCATTCGAGCCCGCGCTGATAAAACCCGTGTCCTCCTCCAGCCTGTTGAGTCTTTCAGACGCTTGGCGAAATTCTCCGGAGGCGATCAATCGGTCTATTTCGGCCAAGCGCGGGTCGACCTTGGGGCCGAACAACTGCTGGACAACGCGGCCGAGGGGAGACGGCGGCGACGCGGGAGGCCCGCCGCCTATCCCGGCAGGCCCCCCTGCTACCCGCAGTTGCACTGGAGCAGCGGCCGGTTGCTGCCTCAAGAATACGGGCTCGGGCAAAGACAGCCCCTGGAACTCGGCCCCCGCTCCGATACCCAAGGCCTCCAGATCCCTCTGGAACGCTTTGTTCGCCCTCAAGGATTGCATCTTTCGAGTCAACGCGCCGTCGAATGTCGCGAATTGAACCTGGCGGCCACGGCTTTGCAGGATCACTCCCGCGAGCATCGCGGAGTCCTTTCTGCTCACCTGGTGTTTATCTCGCAAAAACACCGCGACTCTTTCGCGCAGGGCCGCATACGCCTCGACTTTGTCCAGTGGCACCTGAACCACCGACTGCACCCTCACCCGGCCGGAATTTATGGACTCATCGTAAAGGCGCGAGAGCTGAGTCAGTATGCGCTCCGCTTCCTCGGGATTCTTGACCTTGCTCAGATTGAAGGCTTCGAACACATGCTGTCCCGTAATCAACACCACCGGGTGATCGGCCAAGAACTTAATGGCGTCGGGACTGTTGCCGCGAGCCGCGCGAATCAAGACGCTGCTGTCAATAAAAGGAGCGCTGGGTGGAATGGGGGGATGCTCTACCACCGGCACGCCCGGGGCCTTGACCAGCTCGAGAAACGGCCGCCCCAGCCACGGACGGCCCTTCCAATAGACCTGGTAGCGCATTCCCTTGAAGGGCCCGTTATCATAGACCGGGGAGGGACGAAGCTCCAGATCGGGACTCAAACTCAGTCCCAAGCCCGGTATTTCGCGTAGAATGGCCTCAAGGTTCTCCGCATGCACGGCCGCGATCCGAATTTTGCCTCCCGGCCGGACAACCCGGGCGGCCTCCCTTAAAAACGGCAGACAAGCCGATCCCTGGTATCTGTCCAGGAAAAAAACGCTCCAGTTCGAATAATAGATTCCAATCGAGTTGGAATCGAAAGGCAGATTCTCCCCCAAGCCGGGAACCACAAGGCCAGGCTTGTTCTTCACGTTGGGATCAAGCCCCACGGCGTCAACCCCGGCCTGCCTGAGCTCTTCCACGAAACGCCCTCTGCCCGAACCGACATCAAGCACCCTTTGACCGCGTAGGAGGCTAACGTCCAGGAGCTCACCCGGGAAAGAAGCCCTGGAAGGATCGAATTGGCCGTTTCGGTTTTCCCCGCGTAATTGAGATATTCCCCGATTGGAAGCGCGCACGGGGACAGCCGCTTGAGCCGCCATATTCCGCATCAAGGAAACCATGTTGATGGGATCTATGTTGACCAGCCTGCCGCCGGGCATGACCTTGAAGTTGGCGAAATCCTCCTCCTCGGACAGCGGTCCCTTGACGCGGCGGTCGGCCAGGCCACCGGTGAGCTGGTCGATGCGGTCGAGCATGGCGAAGGCGTCGTGCTGGAGCATTTGGGAGACGAGGTTGCTCAAGGAGTCGCGCGACTCCTTGAGGTCGAAAACGCCAGCACCCTTCACGAAGAGAATCCGCAAGGCCCAGCGCGCAGGCCCGTCATCCACGCTCGCCTCCACGAGCTCCATGCGGGGAATGTCAAGGCCAGCCTTGCGAAGCTTGTCCACCGCGCCGACCAGGGCCTCGAGGTGCCGCTTCTCGACCCGAACCATGGGGCCGCCGGACCCCAGGACGAAAGCGTCATTGAAAACCTTGATCACGGCTCCGTCCCGCGGGTCTCTGTAGACCGCCGCCTGGCTTCCGCGGTCGAATCTTTGGCCTTCGGAAAGCCGGACCGGGCCGGAGACGGCGGGAGACGCCAAGGCCAGGTCCCGAACAGGAGTCTCTGGGGCGTCACGGCGCACGTTCTCCACCGCAAGGCGGACCTTGCCCCCCTCTAGTTTTGCGGTAAAAACGAGGCTCCAATTGCGAGGAATATCCGCCAATTGGAACGGGCCGGGATGCGAAGCGTCGAAGATCAGCGTCTTGCCGGGTTCAATGGCTATGACTCGCGACGGGCCTTCTCCTTGCTGGACCAGGAGATACCCCTGGGAGCCGTTGGCCCGGAGCGAGAAAGTGTGGTTTCCCACCGGGACCTTGAAGTCCACGATCGCGGGGAGCGGAGCCGGAGCGCCGCCGGCCGGCGGCTGGGCCGGATTATTGCCCGCCGGCGGAGGCGCGGGAACGGGTGCCGGAACCGGCGCGGGAGTCTTTACGGGAGGAGGCGGCGAGCGGGCGGGAGCCGACCCGGGGCGGCGGGCCGGCGCGGGGGCGGACGGGCGAGCGGGCGCGGGTGCGCGGCCGGAAGGAACTATGGCCGTTGCGCCCGGAGGCGGGGGCGCTGCGGGGGGCGGCTGGTCCACGACCTTCCCGGTCGCCCTTATTTCCGGAAAGCCCCCGATGTCCGGGCCGTTGCCGTTGCGGATGCGCGCGCGCATGAGGTCCCAAAGATTGGCCCTCAACTCATACGGCACATCATGGCGCGTCAGCACCCGCAGATAGCCGATGATGACGGACTGCCACAGCTCTTTTTCGCCCTGCGGGGCCCCGGCCCTTCTCATCGTCATCTTCAGAAGGACGAGGATGTCCTCGTTGCGGCTCAGGAAATCCCGCTCCCAGCGCGCTTGGGCGCCCTTGGCGATTCCGGCGTGAACCCCGACCATGCCGGCGAATTGGACCACGTTCATCAGCGCCTCGACCGTCCTCTTTTTCTCCTCCGTCGTGTTGCCGGTTATGGCGAGGCTGGTTTGGATGAGCATGACGGCGTCCTGTCCTAGCTCGGGTATCATCTGAGCCAACATGACCCTAGATACGATCAGTTCGCCGTTGGCAAATACAAGGCCCCCGGCGGCGCTGATGAGCTTAAAGCCCAGGATCGTAGCCGCCAGGTCCGGCGCGTAGGCCGACGTCACGTCGCTGAGGTTGAGCCAGGTCCAGCTTCCATTCTCGCCGGCTATGGCCATCACGGCCCTATTTTTCACGGCCTCGACCCCGTAATTGGCCAGCAGATACTGCAGCCTCTCCTGGGGGGTGACCTTTTTCGGGTCGTAAAGCTTTGGATCGCAAACCAGGCGATAGAGCAATTGGTCCTCCGGTTTGGGAGGATTGGCCCCGCTTCGCAGGGCGGCCTGGCGCATCCCTTCCGCGTATTCCTTGCAGGTCGCCTCGCGCGCGAGGCGATTGAGCCGGTCCCTGGCGCGCGGGTATTGGGCCAATTGAGCGTCCATTCCCTTCATGGTTTTGGTGATGTCGGAGAAGGAAAGGCCCCAGTTGACCAGCATCAGCGGAGGCTTGATCGAGTCAGCCGCCTGGTTCAGAGCGTTGTCATCGGCCGCTTCAGTATCGCCGAGGAATTCATTGTAGGGCCGCTTGAAGAATTGCCAGGCCGCGTCGAAGGAGCTGCCGGCGGTCAGGCCGACGAAACCGATGGCGTTTCCAGCGGCCGATATCAACCGCGCGGCCCGGCCCGGATGCCCCGGATCGGCTTCCGGCTCCGGCACCTCCAAAGTTCCTATCAGTTCTCGTCCGGTCTCATGGCCTCGGGAGTCTAACGGAGGATGGAAAGGCTCATCGAGATAGCGTTGTTTGAGAATCCGGTAGAACCGAATGATGAGAGGCTTTTCTTTGTTGAACAGAGCCGGATAAAATACGTTTTGCTTGCCGTTCTGCAAATATTCAACCCATAGCTTCATCTGGAGGTCCTTGGCCGTTTTATCGTCCATGGTGTCTAGATGCAGCGCGGCCTGGTTCGCCTCGGCATCACTGCGCGTGGCCTTGCCGATATAAAACGCCGCGATGGGTTTATTCGTTCTGTACGTGATTTTAAGAGCCTTCTTACCAGCAAACCACTCCACGGAAACGGTGTCGCTCCTAACATAGTCCAGAAGGAACTGCGTGATCGCGGCCGTCATTTCCGGATGGCCTATATCCGTCCCGATCGCGGCGGCCAGCAAGCCGGCCCTTTGGACGCGCTTAAAGCCCTCGGGGTTCGGATGGGCTGTGAGCCAGGTTACGTTACCCCCTTGAGCCGGATGGCTCGCGTCCCAGAAAGCCGCGGATGACCCGTCGCCGCTGACCTTTGTTCCAACGAATGGGTCCTTATTGACCAAGGCGTTCCTGTTGGCGTCGAAGAGGCGCAGCAAATTCTCGGGCTTCTTCGGCAACGGCATCCTCACGCCCACATTGCCGGCGACATGGTCCATGAGAGAAGCGTTCTTCGTCCCGGCGTAGGAAGAGTGCAGCCGCGTCAATAGGGCTATAAAGATCTGATAATGCCCTCTAAGCTCGACCGAAAGGGCGTCTTTCTGACCGGAATCAGCCGCCCGCGAGCGGGCCACCCCAATTTTCCTCATCTCCTCGAATTCCCGACATAGCAAGTCGTAATCCCTTAAACGGTCCATGGATTTCTTGGGAGCGGGAACCGCGTCCGAATCCTCATCGCCCATGAACTGCCCCCGCTCCTTCCTCGCCGCGGCATTCCAGGTCCGGTATATGCCCAAGATGCGCCTCACCAGATTCAATGTCCCTTCGTCGCATTGCCCCTGAACCAGACGATCGTAAACCTGCCCCGCGACTCCCGTAATTTGAGCGCCCAGATCCTTGGGTTCTCCCGGCGCCGGCGGCCCGCCCTGCCCCACGGCTACAATCTTGCGTCCGACCTGGTTCTTCGACAGCTTCGCGTATCTGATGTTGCAGCGCTGCAGGACGCTCTGGTAATTGGCGCGATACTGGTTAGCCAAGACCACTATCCACGGATTCATCTCTCCCGGTTTTTTGAGGTTGTCCAGGATGTCGCAGAGATGGGCGTAGGCCTCGTACCTCTGCCTGAAAGACGAGTATTCACCTTGGAGCTTGTCATTGGCGGCCGCCCGCGAGCAGCGGTTGTAGACGCCGGATAGCTGGGTCCACTCTTCCTGCGAAGGGCAGCCGCAGACCTGGTCATTCCTAAAAAAGTTTTTTCGCACCAGCTCATCCGCGGGCGCGATCATTTTTCTGGCTTCTTCCAGCGCCGCGGTCTCTTCCGCTTGCCTTCGCTTGCGCTCCGCGCGGGTCCGGTAGGCGGAGACGGCATGGTTGATGTTTTCCTGGAGCTTGCCCCGATAAAACTTCTGGTAGAGTTTTGTCAGCCGCTCCACGCACGAGGGGTCTCCGTCATTCGAGCACGAGTATTGGTTTCCCCCGGGAATCGGCGGCTGGTCCCTGTAGAGAAATTTGAGATACAGGGCGAAATTGTCTTTGTCTCCGCGCAGCCTCACGAAGCTGTTGATCAAGTCTTTGACGCTTTCATCGACCTTTTGCAGCCACAGCGAAATAAAATCGGAATTGGTTCGTTCCGAAAACTGCTTGTACTCATCCTCCGTTAGAGCATTAAAATTCCTTGGATTTTTGAGAAGGAGCGAATTCTGCAGGACAGAACAGTATGGATAATGATAGGCCTTCGTGATATCCGGGCAAGAAAAGTCCTTGTCTCCGATCCGGCCTTTCTGGAATATCTCGAGGAGGTAGCGGTCCGAGGAAGCGTCGGCGAAGGCCGAGGCGGCGCTAAAGAGCGCCAAAAAGGCGGCAAGTGCGGCCCCGTTGCGATGCAAGAAACTGGATCGGTTGCTCATCCCTGGATGCCTTGAAATAGTGTAAACGGATCCTGGACAATTTCAAGGCCTAATTGCTGCAACAAGATTACTTCTTTACGGCAGGGACAACGGTCCAGCTTAGCTCTTGGGAAGCCGCGTTTCCGGCGAAATCCTCCACCGTCACCACGATGCGGTGCTCGCCCGGCTCCTGGGGAAAGCGCAGGGGCCCCATGGGGCTGAACCCCAGGTCCATGGCCGAGCGGCGGTTGGCGTAGCCTCCGGCGGAGTTCCAGTAAAGGCCGTGGACGCGCTTGGACTCCGAGGCCTTGCCGGGAAGGGTGTCGAATTGCCAGACCTTGTGGGGCCTGAGCCGTCCGTCGATGCGCCAGCTCACCCGGTACGGGGCCACGGGAAAGCGCGAGCCCATCAAGTCCGAGGCGTCGAGAATAATGGTGTAGGGGCCGGACACCGCGTTCTCGAAAACGCGCTTCCCCCCCTGGGCCAGGAAAATTCCCGAGATGAAGGGACGGTCGGGATCGGACATGGGGGCCAGCAAGCGCAAAGGATTGAGGTAAACCCCGGCCTTGTCCCTGATCTGAAGGTGGACATGGTCGTAAGTCCCCCAAAGGCTGCGCCACGGCCACGGATAGATGCGGCCGAGGATCGCCCTGGCGGCGACGACGTCTCCCACCTTGACCGTGATGGATTCCTTTTTTAGGTGCACGTATTCCCAGATGTAGCCGCGCCGGTCCCGGATGGAAACGTACCAATACTCGGGCTCGTTTTTGGCGCCCGTGCCCAGGCCCACCACCGTCCCGCCGAGGCAGGCTCTGACCACGGTCCCGGCCGGAGCCAGGATGTCGAGCCCAGGGTGGAAATAAGACTCGCCCTCGTTATATCTTTGATAAGCCCCGAAATTGAGCCCGATCGCGAATTTCTCGACCGGCCAGGGATAGCGTGCCTCTTGGGCCGGGCCGACCGGGCGGGAAAAGACGCTCCGTCCTTGGCCCGCCTCGGCCGAGGACCGCGCGCCCGAGAGAATCCCCCGTATATCCAGCCCCCGATCGAAGTCCAACGCGGGGCCGGAAGCCCAGGCCGGAAAACTCAAGCCCAGGAGCATCAGAAGGCACAGCGTTCTCATAAGGCTATTGTGCTTGAATTCATACTGCCCGTCGGGTGCCTTTGGACCCGGGAAGGCCTAGGTCGAAAGACCTAGACCAGTCGAGTGCCGTTTCCTTGAGAGCCGGGCGAAAAAATGAGATACTGAGACCGTGAAATTGGTCACCTTCGAGGCCCAGGCCGGCTTGAAGCCCTCCGAGAGACTGGGCGCGATTTTCGGCGGGAGGATCGTGGACTTAAACCGCGCCGCGGCCCTGCGTCTTGCCAAAGAAGGGGCCGAGGCCCCCCAAAGCCGGGCCGACGCCCTCATCCCTCCCGACATGCTGGCCTTCCTCGACTTGGGCGAGTCCGCGCTTTCCGAGGCGAGGAAAACATTGGATTTCATGCACGAAGGCTCGCGCAAATTCGGAGAGGACTTGGCGGGCCCTGGCGGGGAAAGGGTCGCCTTCAAGGAGAGCGACATCCGCTGGCTTTCCCCCCTCCCGCGGCCTCGGGCCCTGCGCGACTTCTTCGCCTTCGAGGATCATGCCCTTCAAGGGGCGGCCAGGCGCAAGGAGCCCTTGGCCCCGGAGTGGTACGACCAGCCGGTCTATTACAAGGGCAACCACCGCGAGATCTACGGCCCAGGCGAGACCGTGCCCTGGCCGAGCTACACCCGGCGCTTCGACTTCGAGCTCGAGATCGCCTGTGTGGTGGGGAGGAAAGGCCGCGATCTCTCCCCCGGGGAGGCGGCCCGCCACATCGCGGGCTACACCATCTTAAACGACTTCTCAGCGCGGGACATACAGAAAAACGAGATGATTTGCCGCATGGGGCCGGCTAAGGCCAAGGACTTCGCCAACGGCCTGGGCCCCTACCTTCTCACCGCCGATGAGCTCCCGGAGCCGGAGAACTTGAAGATGAGCGTCAAAGTCAACGGCGAGGTGTGGAGCTCGGGCAACTCCTCGGGGCGCTATTGGAGCTTTCCGGTGATGCTCTCTTATGTCTCCCAGGGGGAAACGGTTTATCCCGGAGACATACTGGGATCGGGCACCTACCACAAGGGCTGCGGCCTGGACTTGGACCGCTGGGTGAAGCCCGCTGATATAATTGAGTTGGAAGTGGAGAAGTTAGGCGTGCTGAGGAATGTCGTGGGAAAACCCGGGGGACAAATACATTTGAAGTACACCAAGGAGCAGGCAAAACCCTCTCTCCCTATCGCCTCCCAAACGGGGAGGCTCCCATGATCATACGCAGAGGCGAGGTTCCAAACACGCCCCACACGGAATTCTACGCCAAGCCCGGAGTGCTGGCCTTGGAGGAGATACACGGGACCTACGGCTTCTCCGGGCCCTACTCGCGCAAGATGCACGTGCGCCGCTATCCCACCGAGCAGGTCAAGGCCCCTCAAAAAACGGGCCTCAACCTGTCGCCTCAGCCTCTCGGCGAGGCTCCCCTGCAGCCCTTTCACATCCGCGCGGGCCGCATCCCTTACGGCAAGGACTTCCTTCGTTCGCGGAAGGTCCTGGTCTTCGGAAAATCCACCTGCGTCTCGGTGGCCAAGCCCCGGAGTTCCGCTCCTGAAAGGGAATTCTTCAGGAATGGAGAGTTCCACGAAGCCCTCTTTGTCCAGGAAGGAGAGGGAGAGCTTCTGAGCGAATACGGAAGGCTCCCTTTCCGCGCGGGGCAGTACCTGATCGTCCCGAAGGGAACCACCGTCCAATACCGCCTCAAGAGCCCGCGGGCCTTCTTCTTCATCATGGAATCGGCTTATCCGATCCAGTTCGCCCCGCACTACTTAAATCCCCACGGGCAGGCCACCTTGATGGCGCCGGTGGTCGAGACCGAGATCGGCGTCCCCGAGTTCGTCCCTCCCCGCGACGAGGTCGGAGAGTTCGCGATATTCGTCAAGCACCAAGGCGGGAAAGTGAGCAAAATCACCCTCGGGCACCACCCTTTCGACCTCTCAGGCTGGGAAGGGGCCTTGTTCCCGTTCTCCTTCGACAGCGCCGACCACCATTCCATCGCGCGAGAGATCCACACCGCACCCCCGACCCGGCAGACTTTTCAGTCCGGCAACGCCCCCTACAACGGCTTCTCCGTCTGCACTTTTCGGGCCCAGGTGGAGGGTTGGCACCCCAAGGACATCCCCGCCCCCTACGCCCACTACAACGTGGACTCCGACGAGCTGATGTTCTTCTCCAATACGAGCTACGGCGCCAGGCAAGGCGTGATCGAACCGGGGTCGCTTACCTTCCACCCCGGCTCGCTCCCCCACAGCCCTCAGGGCATGGCCGCGGCCAAGTCCATGGAGAGCCGGGGCAAAGTGTCCTCCTATCTCGCCGTGATGCTCGACACCTTCTTCGAGAGCCTTGAAGTCACCAAAACCGGGGCGGCCTACGCCGACAAGAAGTATACGCTGAGTTGGGCTCGAGTCGCCTCAAAGCACAGGGCGGACTCCTCATCGACTTGACATGGACATAGACCCGGAGACTCTACCCCCCAGGGACCGCTACCAACTCCTCATTGGAAGCATCCTGCCCCGCGCCATCGCCTGGGTCTCGACCGCGAGCCCGGATGGAAAAATGAACCTCGCTCCCTTCAGCTTCTTCACCGGGATCACGGCCAACCCCATGAGCCTGTGCTTCGCCCCGGTCAACGACCGCAAGGGCCGGGTCAAGGACACCTTGCTCAACGTGCGCCAGACCCGCCAGTTCGTGGTCAACCTCGCCAACGAGGACAACGCCGAGAAGATGAACCGAACCTCGGCCAACTACCCCTACGGCGTCAGCGAATTCGCGGAGGCGGGGCTGACTCCCGTGCCCAGCCTCAAGGTCAAGCCCCCGCGCGTCAAGGAATCTCCCGTCCACATGGAGTGCGAGCTTATCCAAATCGTGACCCTGAGCGAGGGGCCCCTGGGCGGGAATCTCGTGATCGGCAAGGTCGTGATGTTCCACGCCGACGATTCGGTGTGGAAGGACGGCAGGCTCAAGCACCAGGATTTAAAAGCCATCGGACGCATGGAGGGGGCGTGGTACGCCCGCACCCGGGACGCTTTCGAGCTTCCTAGACCGGAGTGAGTCCATATGAAAAAAGAATTCCTCAACCTAGTCGTCGATCACATGACCGTCCTGGTCGAGCCCCGCTTCTACAAGGTGACCTACGCCCTCTTCCGCGTGGTATTCGGCGTGGAGCCCGAGGACGTCATCTACGAGAAGCGCCGCCGCTGGCCGGCCGCAAGCGAGGAGAAATCCATGACCTTCGCGGCCCGCATCGGCAGGGGCGCAGGCGCGGAGGAGCTCAGCCAAACCATAGTGGCCGTGGTCCAGCCCACCGAACCCTCCTCGCAGTCCTCCCACGTTAGGCAGATATTGAAGAGCCGCGGGGGCTCCGCCCATTGGCAGCACATTGCCCTTCGCACCCCCGACCTTCTGGCGTTCCACAAGCACGCCTTGGAGCGCGGGGTGAACTTCATCACCCCCATCATGAAGGACGGAGAGGAGGACTTGATCCAGGTCTTCAGCGGGGAGTGGAACCTTCCCGGAGCTTCCCCGGCCGGGATATTCTTCGAGTTCGTGCAGAGAAACCCGAGCGAGCAGCTTCTTAAGAAGCTGCAGGAATCCAACCGCGAGGCTTGGTTCAGGGACAAGACCTTCCTCGGCCTCTACCAGGAGAAGGAGAGCGAGTACCAAAGCGGCCGGGTGACCCCCTTCATAGATGAGACTCTCTTCCTTGAAATCGAGACCTTGCTCAAGCCCAAGCCCCTCTGGGAGATAGGGGCCCAGGAGCTCTCCGCCGTCGAGACGGCGATGCTCGCGTATGGCCGGGCCCGCAAAGCGGGCGCGGCCTGAAGTGCTCCGGCTTCCAGAGGCCCCAGGCGTTGCGGCCGTTGCCGGCTGCCTGGTTTTGGCGCTCGGCGGCTGCGCGAGCCTCCCCGGCCTGGGCCGGTCCAAGGTCGAGACCGGTCTCGAGGTCCTGGAGAAAACCGGCTTTAAGGAGCTCCAGGGAAAGCGCGTAGGACTCATCACCAACCACACGGGAATGGACCGCCGGGGGCGAACCACGGTCGAGGTCCTGGCCAAGGCCAAAGGCGTCAGGCTAGAGGCTTTATTCTCTCCCGAGCACGGATTTACCGGCACGAACGAGGAAAACGCGGTCTCCTCCTCGACCTTGCGCCTAGGAGGCCGGGACATTCCCATCGTCAGCCTCTACTCCGGTGGAATTTCGGGAATGCGCCCCAGGCCGGAGGACTTGAAGAACCTGGACGCGCTGGTCTTTGACATTCAGGATATCGGAACCCGGGCCTACACGTATCTGGCCACCATGGGCATGGCCATGGAGGAGGTCGCAAAGGCCGGGCTTAAGTTCATCGTGCTCGACCGCCCCAATCCCATCAATGGCGTCACCATGGAAGGGCCTGTCCTGGATGATTTATCCTTGCGCCAAGTGACGGCAACCGCTTACTTCCCCGAGCCCGTGCGCCACGGGCTCACCCCCGGCGAGATCGCCCGGCTCTACGCCGCGGAGCTCGGATACGGCAAGCTGACGGTCGTCAAGATGCGGGGCTGGACCCGGGACCAGTGGTTCGATGAGACCGGCCTGCCCTGGATACCCCCCTCCCCCAACATGCCGGACCTCGAGGCCGCCGCTCTTTACCCGGGGATATCCATATTTGAGTCGAGCAACTTGGCCGTGGGGCGCGGTACGCCGCTCCCTTTCCGCTGGATAGGGGCTCCATGGATGAAAGGCGAGGAAGTCGTCCGGCGCCTGAACGAGGCGGGTCTCGAGGGAATCTCCTTCTCGGCGCAGGACTACACCCCCAGCAAAAGCGTTTTTCAAGGGGAGCTCTGCCACGGAGTGCGCATGAAAGTGACCGACAGGGAGAAGGTCCGCCCTTTGAAGGTATTCCTCAGGCTCAATGACGCCGTCATGTCCCTGCATCCCCAAGAAATGCAATGGCGATGGGACGAGGCCAAGCGCATGGTGGGCACGGACAAGTTCCGGGAAATGATCGAGCGAAAAGCCTCTCTGGCGGAGCTCGACGCCCTATTCGACCAAGGGGCACGGGATTTCGCGGAGCTGCGCCAGCCGCATCTTTTATACTGAAAACTATCGAATGGGATCGAGTATTGACAGGCTTACTGCCATCTGTTACCTTTGGTCGAGTGCCCGATTTTTAAGGAGGAATGGAACATGAAAAGATCCTTATTTGCCTTTATTCTCGCGAACTGTTTATATCGACCTTGTCTTCAGGCAGCGGATACCCTCAAGGGGATTTATGATTGCCGACCTCTGACGGGAACGTGGCAGAAGGATAAAAGACTCGGTGAAAGCGCGCAGAGCGCGCGGTTTGAATGCAAACAAATAGGAGACCGCCCTATCGGCGCTAGAATATTAGCCTGCGCTCACTCCACCGAGCCTGCTGAACTGAAATTGACTCTGGGGAATGAATCGCGGCAGGGGCTGGCGGCCGTGTTCTACGATGAGACTGGTGAAGCCGTCGGCCTTCACGATAAAGACGGTTTTTTCCTTTGCGATTCCAAACCCCTGAGACCGTTCCTAATGCGCAGGGACATCCTGAACTGCGAATTCTCAGAAAGATCCAACATCACCTGCCGCGACAAAAAAAATGGAATCCGTCATCTAAAATGCTCGGAGAAAAAGACCGTCGTAAGTTACGTTCAGTCGGATTCCAGCAAGGCGCAAAACTACTGCGTCTTGGTCACGGGAAGCTCGGGCCGAGTGGCGGGCATGGTATGCAAGCGTTTTGACCCTAAGACAAAACTGCTGAGCCCCGATGAATATTCCCAATGCTACCAGGTGAGGCTCGGACGCAAGATTCACCCTATTGGCCTATGATTCTCCGGGCCAGCTTGGGAACCTCGGACTCAAAATAGCCTATGGCCCAGGCGCAAGGCCAGGGTCAGGCGCTCGGCCGCGGCGATCTTAAGCAGTTGGGTCGGGTCATACTAAACGCAAGTGTATTATCGTTTAGTAATTATGGGCCAAGGGCTACTCCAGCGCGGCCAAGGTCTCCTTGAGCCGGGCTTGACGGGACAGCGCCGCCTCGCGCTGGGAGCGGGCAAGGCAGACCTCGGACTCGGGAGCCCGGGCGAGGAAATCCTTGTTCTCCATCTTCTGCGCGATTTTCTTGAGGTCGGCTTCGGCCTTCTGCAGCTCCTTCTGGAGGCGGGACTTCTCCTTATCGAAGTCAATGAGCCCGGAGAGAGGGATAAACAAGCTCATGCCCGCCGCCACGGCGGTAGCGCTTTGGGCCGGGCGCTTTCCCTCTTGGGCGGGCTCTAGGCTCTCCACCCGCGCCAAGGCCTTGATATAGCCGTCTCCCTTGGCGACAAGATCGCGGACCGCGTCCTCTCCTCCGGAGCAGAGGACGCGGATCTTAAGGCCCGGAGGGACGTTCAACTGGGCGCGGACCGAGCGAACGGCCGCGATGATCTCCATGAGAAGCCCCATCTCTTTCTCGGCCTCGGGGCTCAAGCAGTCGAACTCGGGCTCGGGAATGCCGGCCTGAAGGATGAACTCGGCCTTCTCGCCCGAGTAGGGCCTGAGAGCCGAGTACAGCTCCTCGGTGATGAAGGGCATGAAGGGATGGAGCAGCTTCAAGGTCCCGGAGAGGACTTGAACCAAAATGGTCCGCGCCGCCTCCTTCTCCTCTCCATCCATGCCCTGGAGCCGGATCTTGGCGAGCTCGACGTACCAATCGCAGAATGTGTCCCACAGGAACCCGTAAAGGATATCCGCGGCGGCGGCGGCCTCGTAGCGCTCCAAATGATCCCGGACAAGGGCGGCGGTCTTCTGATGCTCGGCCAAAATCCAGCGGTCCGAGAGCTCGATGCGGCCAAGGGAGAGCTTGGAAAGCGGATAGCCTCCCGCCGGAGGAGCCTCCGGCAGGTTCATGAGCACGAAGCGCGTCGAGTTCCAGAGCTTGTTGGCGAAGTTGCGCGGCCCGGTGAGGGAGTCCTCGGAGAAGGGGATATCCCGCCCCGGGTGGGCCTGGGCGGCCAAGGAGAACCTCAGGGCGTCGGTGCCGTATTTGGCCATCATATCGAGGGGATCTATGACGTTGCCGAGGGACTTGGACATCTTCTTTCCGCTCTTGTCGCGGACTATGCCGTGGATGAGGGCGTCCCGGAACGGGGGCTTCCCCATGAACTCCAGACCCATCATTTGCATGCGCGCCACCCATAGGTAGAGTATCTCGTAGCCCGTGACCAGAACCGCGGTTGGGTAATAATAGTTGAGCTCCTCTGATTTTTTCGGCCATTCGAAAACAGACATGGGCCAAAGAGCGGAAGAGAACCAAGTGTCCAAGACGTCCGGGTCCTGGACGAAGGATTCACCCCCGCAGGCAGGGCATGAGCTCGGCGCGTCCATGGAAACGACCTTCTCGTCATGGCAGGCCGAGCAATACCACACCGGGATGCGGTGGCCCCACCAGATCTGCCGGGAGACGCACCAGTCCCTGATGCTCAGAAGCCAGTCCCGGTAGGGCTTCTCCCAACTCTGCGGATGAATCCTAAATTTTCCTTGATCCAGGGCTTGGAGCGCGGGGCGGGAGAGTTCCGACATCTTGACGAACCACTGATCCGACAGGAGGGGCTCTACCACCGAGGAGCAGCGGTAGCAGACGCCCACGCAATGGCGGTGGTCCTTCACCTCGCGAAGAAGCCCCGAGGCCTTCAAATCCGCCACCACCTTGTCCCGGGCCTGCTCGCGGGAAAGCCCCGCGTAAGGCCCGCCCGCCTCCGTGATCCGGCCGTCGGGCCCGATCACCTTGAGAAGCGCCAGCCCGTGCCTGGCCCCTATCTCGAAGTCGTCGGGGTCGTGGGCCGGCGTCACCTTGACGGCACCTGTGCCGAACTCGGATTCCACGGCCTCGTCGGCGACGACGGGGATCTCTCGCCCCGTAAGCGGGAGCTTGAGCTTCTTGCCGACCAAATGGGAATAACGGCGATCACTCGGATGCACCGCGACCGCGGCATCGCCGAGCATGGTCTCGGGCCGCGTCGTGGCCACGTCGAGCCCCATTTCCCCCTCCGCCGCCGGGTAATGCACGTGCCAGAGCTGGCCCTTGCGCTCCTCGTGCTCGACCTCGATGTCGGAAAGTGCTGTGCCGCAGCGAACGCACCAGTTGACCAGGCGCTCCCCGCGGTAGATAAGCCCCTTTTCCCAAAGCGCCTTGAAGGCGGCGAAAACGGACCGGGCCCGGGCCTCGTCCATGGTGAAGGCCTCCCGCTCCCAGTCCAGGGCGCAGCCGAGCTTGTCGAGCTGGCCCGAGATCGTCCTCTTGCAGTCCTTGGTCCATGCCTGCATGCGTTCCAGGAATTTCCCGCGCCCGAGATCCCCCCGGCTGGACTTCTCGGCCTTGAGCTGCTTTTCCATCACGTTCTGCGTGGCGATGCCCCCGTGATCCGTGCCGGGAACCCAGCAGACCTCTGCGCCCCGCATCCGATTCCAACGAACCAGGACGTCCTGCAAGGTATTGTTCAAGGCATGGCCGAGGTGCAGGGCCCCGGTCACGTTGGGTGGAGGAATGACGATGGAGAACACCCGGACGCCGGGCTTCGGCTTTGAGGAAAAAAGACGGGCCCGGCGCCAAGCCTCCCCCCACTTGGCTTCGACGGGCTTGGGGTCGTAGGCTTTGTCGAGCATTAGAGAAGGTCCGAGGCCAAGGCCGCGAGGAGGCTCCTCTCGCTCTTGGCGAAGGTGACATGGCCGTAGAGGCTCTGGCGCTTGAAGCGCTCCACGAGGTTGGTGAGGCCGTTGGAGGATGCGTCGAGGTAATAGTTGTCTATCTGGTAGGGGTCGCCGGTGAGCACGATCTTGGCCCCCTGGCCCGCGCGCGAGATGATGGTCTTGATCTCGTGGGGCGTCAAGTTCTGGGCGTCGTCTATGATGATGAAGAGGTTGGGCAGGCTCCGGCCGCGCAGGTAGGTCACGGCCTCGATCTCGATGGTCCCCTCCTCGATGAGCATCTGGATGTCCATGTCCGTGGTCTCCAGGGACCCCTTGGGGCGCTCCAAGAGGAAGCTCAAATTGTCGTATATGGCGCCCATCCAATTGACGAGCTTCTCCTCCTTGGTGCCGGGAAGAAACCCAATGTCGTGTCCCACCGCGACGACGGGGCGGCCGATCAAGATGCGGCGGTAATGCTTCTCCTCCAAGGTCTGGTGCATGGCCGCGGCCAGGGCGAGCAAGGTCTTTCCTGAGCCAGCGACCCCCACCAAGGAGACGAGCTGGATGTCCTTGCTGAGGAGGAGCTCCAAAGCGAAGCGCTGCTCCGTGTTCAGGGGCTTGATCCCCCACGGGGCGAACTCCTTCTGGAGGGGGATCAAAGCCGCCGCCTTGGGGTCAAAGCGAGCCAGCGCGCTCTGGGACCCCCCGGACTGGTTTTTCAGGATCGCGAATTCGTTGGGGATGAATTCATGGTCGGGCAAGACCAGCTTCTTCTCCTTGTAGAATTTGTCTATCATGTCGGAGGTGACACCCACTTCCCGCCAGCCGCGGTAGAGTTCGGAGATGTCCACCTTCTCTTTTTCGTAGTCCTGTGTCTCCAGGCCCAAGGCCTCGGCCTTGATGCGCAGGTTGATGTCCTTGGAGATGAATACCACGTTCTCGCCCTGCTTCTTCATGTACTGGGCGCAGGAGAGGATCTCATTGTCCTTGGTGTGGGCCGAGAAGGCGCGGGGAAGGCCGTCGGAAACCTGTATCTCCACCCGGAGCTTACCGCCGTGGTCGAGATCGACCCAGTTGGAGAGCTTGCCCTTTTTTCTGAGATCATCGAGCTTGCGCGCCACCAGCCTCGCCGAGCGGCCGCGCTCGTCGTTATTGCGCTTGAAGGTGTCGAGCTCCTCGATCACGGTGAGCGGAATGACCACGCGCGAGCCCGCGAAGGCAAGCATCGCCATGGGATCATGGAGGATCACGTTAGTGTCTAGAACAAATGTTTTCATAATCTCCTACCCCTAAGGGCTCGCAATGAAATAATATGACCAACTGGCAGGCCCTAAACCCCCGAAAAGGGCGCTACGAAGCTCATGAAGGCCTGGTTGGCGAGGAAGACCCCCTCGCGGGTAAGCCGCGCGCGCCGCCCCCGGCGGCTGACCAGGCCCCGCTCCTGCAAATCCTTCCATTCGCCCGCGAACTGCGCTTCCATCTCGGGAACCAGCTCCAGCCCGTCCAGCAGCCTCAAGCCCAGGAGGATGCGCTCGCCCAGACCCTCCTTGCCCTCGAGGCTCTCCGACTCGGCCACGGGCCGGCGGCCGGACTCCACTTTCTCGCAGTAAGGGAGGAGCCGGTCCTCGTTCATGGACCGGACTCCATCCCAATAAGAAGCCGCGCCGCAGCCCAGTCCCACGTAGCGGCCCCCCCTCCAGTAGATCTGGTTGTGCAGGGACTCTTGGCCGGCTCTGGCGAAATTCGAGATCTCATAATGACGGTAACCGGCGGCTTCAATCCTATCGAGGCTCGCCTCGAACATCGCGCGGCCCATGTCCTCGTCCGGTTCCACTTGGCGCCTGGCGAACAAAGTTTGATCCTCCACCTGGAGCCCGTATAGGGAGAGATGCTCCGGACCCAAGTCAAGGACCAGGTCCAGGCTCTCAAGGCACGACGAGAGGGCCTGCCCGGGCAGGCCGTACATCAAATCCACGGAAATGGAGAAGCCCCCGGCGCGGCGCGCCTCGGCGTAAACCGCCAAGAAATCCTCGAAAGTGTGCCGCCGGCCGATGGCTTTAAGAAGGGCGGCATCGGTGGTCTGAAGGCCAAGGCTCAGCCTCGTGATCCCGCTGTCCTTGAGGATTCGGATCTTCTCCGGGCTCAGGCTCTCGGGGTTGGCCTCGAAGGTGGCCTCGCGGAACTCGGCGCCGGGATAGGCGGCGCGGATCAAGGCCAAAAGCGCCTTGATTTCCCCGGCCTCGAGCTCGGAAGGGGTGCCTCCCCCGATGTAGAGGGTGTCGGGCTTGAAGGCGGGGGCCAGCCCCGCCTCGGCCTCGAGCGCGCGCAGATAGCGCGGGACGGCCCGCTTCTGCCCGGAGAAGGCCGCGAAATCGCAGTAAAAGCACTTCACCGAGCAGAAGGGGACGTGAATGTAAAGGCCTGCGAGGCTGGTTGGCTCCAAACGGGTCAGTTCTTTTTGATGAACATCGAAATGACGTCCACGGGCACGGGAAAAATCGTGGTCGAGTTCTTCTCGGTCGAGATCTCGGCCAAGGTCTGGAGGTAGCGCAGTTGGATGGAAGCGGGATCGGCGGAGAGGATCTTGGCCGCCTGGCCCAGCTTCTCGGAGGCCTGCAGCTCGCCTTCCGCGTGAATGATCTTGGCGCGGCGCTCTCGCTCGGCCTCGGCCTGCTTGGCCATGGCGCGCAGCATCTCCTGCGGGAGATCCACGTTCTTGACCTCCACGTTGCTCACCTTCACTCCCCAAGGCTCGGTGTGGGAGTCGAGAATGTGCTGGAGCTCCAGGTTGATCTTCTCGCGGTTGGCCAGGAGGTCATCCATCTCCATCTTGCCCAGGACGCTGCGCAAAGTGGTTTGGGCGAGCTGGCTCGTGGCGTAGACGTAGTTCTCGACTTGGATGATCGCCTTCTCGGGGTCTATGACCCGGAAATAAACCACGGCGTTGACCTTCATCGAGATGTTGTCCTTGGTGATGACGTCCTGCGGAGGCACGTCCAGGACCACGGTGCGCAGGCTTACCTTCTGAGCCGCCATGACGCCGGGAACGACGATGATGGGCCCCGGGCCGCTCACACGCCACATCCGGCCCAGCACGAAGATCACCATGCGGTCGTATTCGTTGATGATGCGGATGGAAATGAAGACGAGGAAAACCAAGATGAGGATCGGCATCGCGTTCATGGGGCCTCCAAGCTGCGCCAACGGCTGAAAAGTCATTTTTATTCTACTAAATTGTTAAAATCTAAACACAAATGAGCGAACCTGCTTTCAAATCGGGCTTCGTGGCCATCGTGGGGCTTCCCAACGCCGGCAAGTCCACCTTGCTCAATTCCCTGCTCAAATTCAAGCTTTCCGCGGTTTCCCCCAAGCCTCAGACGACAAGGCACAAGATACTGGGCATATTGAACGGGGAGAGCTACCAGATATGCTTCATGGACACCCCGGGGTTCATAAGGGATCCCAAGGATTCCCTTCAGTCATCCCTAAGCATCGCCGCGCGCAGAGCCGCTCATGAGGACGCGGACCTGCTGCTCCTTGTGGTCGAACCCGGCGAAGTCTCTCCCGCCCGTTTGGAAGAGCTATCGTTCCTTAAGAACGCTTCCGCCCCGCTCATCGCTGCGGTAAATAAGGCGGATCGGGCCGAGCCAGGGGCGTTGGAAACCGCCCAAAAAAGCGTCTCGCAGGCCTTCAGCCCGGCCGCCTGCCTCAAAGTCTCGGCCCTGAAGGGGCAGGGCTTGGAGGAGCTTCTCCGGGAAATCCTATCGAGGCTGCCGGAGTCCTCCCCTTTCTACGAGAAGGACCAGTTCTCGGACCGCTGGGAGCGCTTTTTCGCGACCGAGATCATACGCGAGCAGATATTCTCCCTTTACGGGGAGGAGATTCCACACGCCAGCGCCGTGACCATCGGCGAGTTCCGGGAGAATCAAGGCGGCCGTGACGAGGTTTACGCCACCTTGTACGTGGAAAGGGAAAGCCAAAAGGGAATCATCCTGGGCCAAAAGGGAAAAAGCCTGCGCCTCCTGACCGACCGCTCCCAAGCGGCCCTCGAGTCGTTCTTGGGCCGCCCCGCCGCCCTCGAGATATGGGTCAAGGTGCGAAAGAACTGGCGCAAGGACCCCCGCTCTTTGCGCGAATTCGGCTACCTGTAACTGAAATTGCTATAATTCAGTATTATGAAAATACTGATAGCCGCCGCGCTCGCCTTGAATCCCCACCTCCTGCACGCAGACGAGGGCATGTGGACCCTGGACAACCTTCCGACCCAGCAGTTGAGGGAGCGCTACGGCTTTATCCCGACGCCGGAGTGGACGGAGCTCGTGCAGCTGGGCTCGGTGCGGTTCAACGACGGCGGCTCGGGAGCCTTCGTGTCGGAGACCGGCCTAGTCCTCACCAACCACCACGTGGCCCTGGGGCAGCTCCAGAAGGTGTCGAGCGAGAAGAAGGACTACGTCAAGGACGGCTTCTTCGCGCGCGCGGCCGATGAGGAGATGAAGTGCCCCGACCTCGAGCTCAACCAATTGATCTCCCTGGAAAACGTCACGGACCGGGTCCTGGGAGCCGTCGACTCCGAGGCCTCCGACAAAAAACAAAACGAGCAGCGCAAGGCGGAGATCTCGCGCGTCGAGAAGGAGTCCACGGACAAGACCGGACTGCGTTCAGACGTTGTCGAGCTCTACCAGGGCGGGGAGTACTGGCTCTACCGCTACAAGAAGTACACCGACATTCGCCTGGTCATGGCGCCGGAGCAGCAGGCCGCGTTCTACGGGGGGGACCCGGACAATTTCACCTATCCGCGCTTCGATTTGGACATGGCCTTCTTCAGGGTCTATGAGAACGGCGCTCCGGTGAGTCCCAAGAAATACTTCCGCCTGAACCCGGACGGCTTCAAGGAAGGAGACCTCGTGTTCGTCTCCGGGCACCCCGGCTCGACGGACCGCTTGAAGACCGCGCGCCAGCTCGAGTACCAGAGGGACTACTACGCCCCCACGCGCCTCAAGATATTCAAGCGCCGGATCAAGGCCCTCTACGCCTACTCCGCGCGGGGCCCGGAGCAGGCCCGCCGAGCCAAGGACCGGATATTCGGCTTTGAGAACGCGGTCAAGGCCATCAGCGGAGAGCTCGAGGGCTTGCAGGACCCCGTGTTCATGAAGCGCCTGGCCGCCCGCGAAAAGGAGACCCGGGCGCTCGTCGCCAAGGATCCCAAGCTCGCCAAGGCCTACGGCGGCGCCTGGGACCGCATCGCCAAGGCCCAAGACGCCCTCATCAAACGCCACAAGGAGGCCGCGTACCGGAAATTCGTGGGCGCGAAGCTCGCCGACTACGCCAACACCATAGTCCGCTACGTCGCCGAGGTGGAGAAGCCCAACGAGAAGCGCTTCGAGGAATTCCGCGACTCTGCCTTGGAGTCCCTGCGCTTCAGGCTTTTCTCCCCCGCCCCGGTCTACCGGGACTTCGAGGAGGCGATGCTGTCGGATTGCCTTCAGGAATCATTGGACGAGTTGGGCAAAAGTGACGCTCACGTGAAGGCCGCGCTCAAGGGCCGCTCGCCGCAGGAAGTCGCCCATGAGCTGGCGAGCCAAACCCAGCTTGACGACGCCGCTTTCCGTAAGAAGCTCGTCGAGGGCGGGCGCAAGGCCGTGGAGGAGTCCCAGGACCCCTTGATCGTCTGGGCACGCGGGCTAGACGCCCCGTACCGGGAGCTTCGCAAGTGGTACGAGGACGATATCCAGAGCGTGGAGGCCCTGCAGGGAAATCGCATCGCCAAGGCTCGCTTCGCCCTGTACGGCAAGACTACCTATCCTGACGCCACTTTCACGCTTAGGCTCAGCTACGGAAAGGCCGTCGGCTACGAGCTGGGCACGACCAAGGTTCCCTATAAGACCACGTTCTACGGCCTATACGACCGGGCCGCCTCCTTCGACAACCAGTTCCCCTTCAACTTGCCGGAGAAGGTGGCACAGGCGCGGGGAAAACTGGACCTGCCCATCCCCCTCAACTTCGTAACGACCAACGACATCATCGGGGGCAACTCGGGAAGCCCGGTGTTCAACCGCAAGGGCGAGTACGTCGGCCTCATCTTCGACGGCAACATCCAGAGCCTGGTCGGGCGTTATTCCTACACCGATGAGCAGGGCCGAGCCGTGGCCGTGCACTCGGGCGGGATACTGGCCGGGCTCCGGATCATCTACGACATGCCGGCTCTGGCCCGGGAGCTGGTGGGCGATTAGCCCGCGATGATCAGCTCGAAGATCATTTGAAGCCGCTCCACGCGATCTATCGAGTCCTGGCGAGAACTCGGGAAGTAATCGGTACGCGCGGACATCCAGCGCCGATGACGGCTGACGAGAACCCTTAAGCGCTCCAAAGCCGTCCCGTTCGGGCCCTCCCCGTAGCCCTCGAGAAGGGGCACCAAAGCGGCCCAGGCCTCCCGGTCCTCGGCCCTCAGGGCCGAGGTTTTCAGGTCGTGCTTGAGGACATGCAGGGCAGGGCTCGCCTTTCGCCGTACGAAGTCTTTTCCTCCAAGCTCCAGAACCAGCTTCAAAAGGCGGTTGCCGTCCTTGTGATAGATTCGAAAAGCCCGCCGGACCTCGGATTTTTCCCCCAATCCGGCCTCCAAGGCCTTGCGCAGGCGGACCTTGCCGTCGCGAAGAACGAGGCTGCCGAGATCGAAAAGCTTTTCCGCCTGCTTGTCGCCGAAACTCCCCGGCCTGCGCTGAGCCTCGCGCAGGAGAGCTTGGGTCTCCTCCCAGCGCGCGGCGATGAAAGCCGTGTTCTCCCCCAAATCTGGAAGACGGTCGACTTTGGCCCGCCCGTCCCTTTCGATCTTGCCCATCAAATCCTGCGCGGCCCAAAATAACGGCAGGCGAGCCCTCTCGGCCGCCAGAGCCTCCCTCGTCCGGCCCAGCAGGCTTTCCAGGGCGGCTGGCTCCAGAAGAACCTCCGAAGGATACTGCCACAGCTCCTTGGGGCCCGAGCGCAAGGCCTCGTTCATTCTCGCCTGTATCTTGACGAACCCTCCATAGACCGCGTTGAGCCGGATGAGCTCCGCAGAGCCGTCATCGAAAATAGGGCTCGCGTGAAAAAACAAGTCGCCGGCCTGCCTGGCATAGCGCTCGAGGCGCGCGGGCGCCGCCGGACGATCCTCCCACTCCCGCTCCAGGCGTTCCTGGCGGCGGCGCAGCCCTTCCGAGAGCCGGCCGGCGCTCTTTTTCCAGCGCCTCAAGGCCTCGGCCGCAAGGCCGGCCCGTTCCGCCTCGCCCAGGGACAGGAACTGCGCCTCGGACTCCACCTTGAGCCTGCGCACCTCGCGGGCCACCGGCAGGAGAGCGCTCCGGCCGTAAGAGCCGCTCGGGTCGTTGGCGGCAAGCCTGCGCGCGGCCGCGGAGACGTCGGGGTCGGGCACCAGCGGCAGGACCGCATGGATGGCGGGGATAAGGCTGGCAAGAGGCGCGTCAAAGGCGGGCTTGGCGGCTCCCCCTTCCTCGGGCGCGGCCAGGCAGCAGGCCAGAATCAATAGCCTGGCACCGGCTCCAATGCGCGAAAAGCCGGCGCCAGGCGTCATCTTCGCCTACTCGGCGAGAACTACCACAATCATCCGCAGTTGGTCAACGATAGCTATGGAGTACGCCGCATCGAATTTGGTTTGCGGCGCATATTCTTCGTGGCTCTCGACCAGTCGCGAGATCATCTTGGCCAACTCCTTTAGGCTTCCCTGCCTTTCGGTTTGAAACTTCTTGAGTCCCTGGTGCAACTCTATCCAGGCCGCCTTATCCTTGGGATTCACGCCTGCGCCGCCTCTGATGAAGTAGGGCTCGATCTTCGCAATCGCCTGGCCGAGCCTCTCAAAGAGATGCTCTTGAGGAATCAACCGCAGGAGGTCGCGCTGCAGCCTGTCTCCATCCTCTCGAAAGGATCGAAACGCGGCCTTCCCGGCCGCATCTTGTGCCTTATAGTAATAGACTTTTCCTGCGGAGATGACTCCGCTCAGATTCGACAGGATATCCTCGATATCGTCCGGTTTCGTGCCGAGAGGCATCACCTCAAGGGCGGCGAGCTTCCTGCATAAGGCTTCCCAGTTGTCCGTCAAGGAAGACTTGCTCTTTCCAGCCCCCTGCAGGTCGAGGATAAGAGGACCCAAAGCATTCTTATCGAGTTCTCGGGAAGAAGACATGGCGGCGGCGATGATGGCCTGGCGTTGCTGCCTCCTCATCAAGGCGTCCGGATCGGTTTGGAGCAGCTCCTCCGGATTCCAATGCGGACGCGAAAATATATCCGCCAGGCCCGCCTTGACCACCTGTTCGGCGCGTCCTTGAGCGCGTTCGCTCATCTGTGAAATGGAATCCACGGAAAGCTCCAGGCTCCGAACCCTGCCCGGCTCCACAAAGGGAGCGCCGTAATCCCTGTAATTCTTGGCCGCCTGGGCCAGGCGCTTGAGCCGCCGCTCGGTCTGGATGGGATCAAGGCCTTCGGCGGCGTTTCTAGCGGCCTTCTCGAGCCTCCCCGGCATCCGCTCGACGATTCCGGACCAGCGGCTTATGGCCCCGGATAATTTAAGGGCCTGCTCCTCGGCGGGCAAGGCCAGGAATTGCTCGGAGGACTCGACGCCGCCTTTTCTCAGCAGCGACTCGACCGGAGCGATGATCTTTCGGCCGAACTCCCCCTCCAGATTGGTTTTGGAAAGGCGGATGGCGGCCGGAGAATCGGCCAGTTGGGGCAGCGCCGCCTTGATGGCCGGCACCAGGTCGGGGCGGCCGGCGGGGACACGGAACGGATCGGCCCAGGCCTGGACCGCAAGAGGCAAAGACAGCGTCGCGGCGAGAACGGCTCCATGGGATGTCTTCATGGGCCCATCATAAATAAAAGGGTCTGGAAGCCAGGTAAGCCCTTGGACCCATGCGCTGATGTTCTTTGGGCCTACGTGCCTATAGGACTTAAGGGCAATTCGCGTCGAGAACGGCGGGAGAAGGGGCGGGAACGCCGTTGTGGTCTATGTAGGTGTACTCGGCCATGACGGCCTCGTATTGGTTGAGAAGGTCCACGCCTTCCCGGGGCTTGATATTTCCGGCCTTGACCTGGGCGTCGATGGAAGCCTTGATCATCTTGGCGAGCTCGAACTCGTTGTACTGGATGCTGGCCAGAACGTCGCGGACGGCCTGGCCTTGGATGATCTCCTCGACATAGTAGCCGCCCGGCTCCTCATCGTCCTGGAAGACATGGACCTCGTTGACCCTGCCGAAGAGGTTGTGGATGTCGCCCATGGTGGCCTGGTAGGCTCCCATGAGGAATATTCCGAGGTAATAGGGCTCCCCCGGCTTCAAGGAGTGCAGGGGCAAGGTCCCTCCCGCCTTGCGGTGGCAGGAGAACTGCGATATCTTCCCGTCCGAGTCGCATGTGATGTCCACGAGCGCGGTGCGGCGCAGGGGCTCCTCGTTCAAGCGGTGCAGCGGCATGATCGGGAAAAGCTGACCGATGGCCCAGCTGTCCGGCAGGGACTGGAAGAGCGAAAAATTGCAGAGATACTGGTCCCGGAGCATCTTCGTCATTTCCTGCAGCTCCTCGGGAACGTACTTGGCCTTGGACATCATCTTGCCGATCTCGAGGCACAAGGCCCAGAACAGGTTCTCGATCTTGGCCTTGTCCTCCAAGCTGAGATACCCCAGTTTAAAGAGCGAGAAGGCCTCATCCCGCCTCTGGACCCCGTCGTGGTAGCTTTCGTCCAGGTTCTTGGGGTCCAGGCCCTTGATGATCTCCCGCATCTGGGAGACGACTTCGTTCTCGCCGGGAGCCTCTTTGAAATCAATGGGGGTGTCCCCGGCCTCGATACTTCCAAAAACGTTGACCACCAGGAGCGAGTGGTGGGCCACCGCCGATCGGCCCGACTCGGTGACGATGTGGGGCTCTCGCACCTTCTCCTGCTTGCAGACCTCCTGGATCGTGTAGACCACGCCGTTGACATACTCGCGCAGATTGTAATTCATGGAGCTGTCAACCGCGGTATGGGTCCCGTCGTAGTCGACGCCAAGCCCTCCCCCGCAATCAAGATACTCGATCTTGAGCCCCATATTGGCGAGCTTGGCGTAAATCCGGGCGCCTTCCTTTACCGAATCCTTGATGGTCTGTATATCGGTAACCTGCGAGCCGATGTGAAAATGGAGGAGCTTAAAGCAGTCGCGCATGCCGGCGGCGTCTATCTGATGGACCGCATCGAGGATCTCTGGCGTGGTCAGCCCGAACTTCGCGGCAGACCCTGTCGAGTACTTCCACTTGCCGCTGCCCTGCGTCTGCAACTTGGCGCGAAGCCCGATGGCGGGGCGCACGCCCAGCTCCTTGCCGGCCTTGATGAGAAGCCCGAGCTCGCTCGGCTTTTCGATGACGACGATCACCTTCCTGCCGATCTTGGCCCCGAGCAGGGCCAGGCGCATCATAGACTCGTCCTTGTAGCCGTTGACTATCGTCAGTGCCTCGGGGCCGTTCATGGCGAGCACAGCCATGAGCTCCCCCTTACTCCCGGCCTCGAGCCCGAATTGATAAGGCTCGCCCGCGTCCACGATTTCCTCGACTACTTCCCTCAGCTGGTTGACCTTGATGGGGTAGACTCCCAGGTAGCGGCCCTGGTACTTGCTTTCGGAGATGACTTTTTGGAAGGTCTCGTTCAACTGGACCACGCGGTGGCGCAGGACGTCCTGGAAGCGGAAGAGAACCGGGAGCTTGATGCCGCGGGCGACCACGTCATCGATGATTTTCTTGATATCGATGGCCCCATCGGGGGAGCGCCGCGGATGGAGCGTGAGATCGCCCGCCTCGTTGACACCGAAGTATTTCAACCCCCAGCCCTTGAGATTATAAAGGTTGGCCGAATCCTCGATGGTCCATGGCTTACTTCCCATTTATCTTGGATACATTATATCACGCGGGAGGAGGGATGGGGCCGGGCGCGCGCCCTCGGAAAGGAACCGCGAGCCGCGCCTTGGCCGCGGAGTGCAGACTGCATAAGTTGCAAAAGTTAGTAGTCTGACACCAGTCGGACAATGAGGAAGGTGTCCTTGGCGGGGTCGGTGGGGGTTTCGTAGACGAGCCAGGAGCGACCGTTTCGGATCACGGCCATCCCCCAGCCTCCGGGCTGCATGTCCCAGAGCTTTCCGGAGAGGAAGGGGTTCATCCCGGCGACGGCCTTGGTCCGGCGGATCCTTGTCGCCAGCGAGTACTTGCGCCAAGCCTCCTTCTCCGTGATGACATGCTGGCCGGGATTGTCCTCGCTCTCCGGCTCGGTGCCCTCGATATAGCCGCGCCAGGGCTTGTCGAAGGCTGCAAGCCCGTACTCGCCGAAGCTGGGCTGGACCAGAATCTGCGAGTCGCCGAGGCGCTCGTACACCTCAGGGTACCACCCGTCGGCGCAGACCATGTCCCCCACCTTGCCGAAGGGAGTCCGTACCGCGCCCAGTTCCTCCGCAGGCGCGGGGCTTAGGAATTTTTGCTCGCTCGGCACCAGGTAAACCTTCCCGGACTGGTGTAGGACCCGGCCGTCCGGCCCGAAAATATATGAGACGTTGCGCAAGGCCGAGGCCGCCGAACCCAGGTCGGACAGGGCAGGCAAGGCCACGGACCCGGCCACTATGGTCGCCCCCTTGGCCTTGGCCAGCCTGCTGAAGGTCTCCTGGTAAATCTTCCAGACCACAGGGGACTTGTAGCGAAGGAGATGCCCAAACACGTAATGGGGCTCGTAGAAGCGCCAGCGCCGGTCTTTCCAAGCCTGCCGGAGAAGGTAGAAGAGAAATGGGGGATTTCCGAGGATGAGCCGGGTGATCGCCCCCTGCTTGCTCGCGGCCTCGTAAACCGATCCGGACTCCTCGGCCACCGCGAGCCACGTCCCGATGTGCTCGGGAAAGACGACAAGCTTGGGATCTCCAGGCTTGAGCCGCGGGTCCTTGAGAGCCCCCTCCAAGGCCTCCGACATCCTCTTCTTAAAGGACTCCTGGTCCCGGTAATCCTGGGCCGCGACCCTGGCCTGGACGCCGATGAGCCATTTCTGCGCCGGCCTCTGCGCGGAAGCGCTCGCCGAAATCAAAAGCGCGGCGAGGGCCGCCGTGTTCCTCATGCGGGGGTAGAGGCGCGCCATTCGTCGAACTTATCCTGCAGCTTGAGCCCGGAGATGATGCCGTTGATCACCGCCGCTCTCACCGGCTCCCACGGCACCCAGACCGTCCGGCGGTTGACGAAGAAAAGGCGCGAAAGCTCCGTGTCCCGCTCCAAGGCCAGGTCGCGCAGGATTTGCCCGGCCATGGTCATGAGGGAAACCCCGTGCCCGACGCAGCCCAGCGCGTAAATGACCTTCTTCTGTTCACCGGCGTAGCCGAAGGCCGGCGCCAAGTCCAAGGTGCCCGACACCGGACCGCCCCAGTGGTGAGTGATCTCGATTCCCCTCAAGACCGGGAACGCCTCGGCGATATGCGAGCGCACATGCTCAAGGTTCCCCTGGTGGGTGTCCCGGCCCAGGCCCCCGCCGCGGTAGTAGTGCGCCTGACCCCCACCCATGAGGAGGCGGTTGTCCGGGGTCAGCCGGTAGTAATGCACGAGGTTGCGCGCGTCCTCTATGCCCTGGCGGCGGCGCCAGCCGATGGCCGCAAGCTCCGCGGCCGTCAACGGCCGGGTGAGCGAGATATAGGTGTGCACCGGCGCGGCCTTGGAGCTCAACAGAGGAAATCCCTGGGAATAAGCGTTGGTGGCCAGCACGGCCTTCGCCGCCCGCACCGAGCCCTCGGGTGTCTCAAGGACCAGGTCCGTCCCGCAACGAAGGCTTGAGACCGGCGTGCCCTCGTAAAACTCGACGCCCAGCTTCATCGCGGCCTCTTTAAGGCCGCGCACGAGCCTGGCGGGATTGACGAGCACGCAGAAGGGGTCATACTTGGCCCCGAGATACGTCGGGGAATTTACCTCCCGGCGCACCTCGCCGGCTTCAAGCCAGCGCAGATCAGAGAGCCCCAGCTCGCGCGCCAGCGACATCTCGTGGCGCAGGCGTTTGACCTGTGCCAGGTTGGTGGCCACGACCAAGAGCCCGGTGCGCTCCGCCTGGGCATCGATGCCGAGCTCCCGGCACAGGTTCCAGACGTAATCCACGGCCCCGGCCATGAAGCGGTAGGCCGCGGCGGCGTTGGCCTTGCCGAAGCGCAGCGCAGTGATGGGGAGGGCCAGGCCGAAGAGAGTCATGGCAAATCCAGCGTTGCGGCCGCTGGCCCCGAAGCCCACATGCTCGCTCTCGAGCACGGCCACGCGCAGGCGCGGGGCCTCTTTCTTAAGGTGGTAAGCCGTGGAAACTCCGGCCAATCCCCCACCCACGACGGCCACGTCCGCTTCAATGGCTTTCTTTAGGGAAGGGCCCGGCTGGTACGGCGGCGCGGTCTCAAGCCAAAATGAGCTCATGGTTCCACTCCGTAGGATAATCGGGCATACACCCCGTAGTGATCGGAAAGATAGAGGGGCCCCTCGGAAGTGGCGTACGGTCTGTTGAATACGGCCTGGGCCTCCACCGGAGTCACTCCCGCCTTGGCGCCTCCCCGCGCCCACACGTAGTCTATGCGGATGTCCCGGTCCAAAGGCTGTGGCCCCATGCGGTTCAATGGGTTTTCCGGCGACATGCTGGGCGCCTCCCGGCCGGGGTAGAGCAGGCTCATGACGTCCGCAAGCCCCAGCCCCTCCGTTAAGGATTTGTAGTTCTCCTGGTCGTCCTGGAGATTGCAGTCGCAGAGAAGAACGAGGCTTTCGGCGCCTTTCCGGGCGTGCTCGCCAATAATCCTCCCGATTTGCCTGATCTGCCCCTTTTGCGCCGCGATGGAATCGTCGGCCCGCGGGTCGGGCACGGATTGAAGGTGGGCGCCTACGAGAACCATGGGCGGCGCATCCTCAAGGGGTTTGAGGGTCAACAATACCATTCCTTTATATACATTCCGCTCGTAATTGGCCCGGTCCTCGAAAAGGTAGTAATAAGCCTCCAGGATCGGTATCCACTCCTTGACCGCGACCATCATGCCGGAGCCCTGCAGGAAGGGAAAAGGCTTGCGGCTGGGCCGGATCACGGTGTAGCCGCGGCCCTCGAGCTCCGCGGCCAAGATTTTGGCGTGGCCCTCCTCCCAAAGTTCCTCAAAAACGAAAACGTCCACATCTTTCTCCAGGGAAAGCTCGCCCACGACTCGGGGCATGAGCCGGGCCCGGCGGTCCACGTAGGCCACGATGTCTCCGACGCCGGGAACGCGCAGAAGCCCCAAATTGATTTGGACGACGTTCAAAGGAACCGAGCCCGCCGCCGCTCTCGCCAGGGCTCGGAGCGAGGGCCGAGCAGGAATCGGAGGGACTTCCAGGCGAAAAGGAGGGAAAGCCGCTTCTACCCCGTACGCTGGCGGCGGCACCGCCGCCAGCGCCAAGGCGAGAAGCGCTCCATTCATAGAAGGAAAGTCAGAGTCAGCCCCAACAACCCGCCCAAAATGGCCCCAAGAATCAAGCCCGGGATGCCGAAGCCGAGGGCCACGGCCGCTGCCGCGCCCACGAGGATGCCGATGGAGGGTTGGTAAATTTTATGCCCGGCGTAAGCCCCGGCCGCGGCCCCCGCCAAAGCCCCGGCCACAGCGCCCAGCGGGCCCAGGAAGAAAAAGCCCGCCGCCGCCCCCAGGATCGCCCCGCCCCATGCGAAGCGCCTGACCCGGGCCGGCTCGACGTAATTGACCGGCAGGCCAGAGCGGCCCGCGCCGCCCTTCTTTCCCATCAATATCCGCATGATCTCCGGGCCATGGAAAGCGTCCCCGGATTGCGATTTCACTTCATCGAGGCTCGCCGTCAAGTCCATCGCGGCCGCGGCCGTGAGGCTGTCGGCCGCCGGGCCCTGTGTGAACCGGATGTTTTGGGCCAGGAGCCCCGAAGGGGCCCAGGCGAGGCCCGAAATGAGAATAAATCTCAATGCAACTCGCATGCCCCGATATTAAAAAATTAGCGGCCTCGACACAAGGATTATTAGAACTTTCGGACTATTGGACGGCAGGACTCTTGGGAAATTCCAGTCGGAAGGCGGCCCCGCTTTCTGAACCCGGCTCGACCCAGATGCGGCCGGAGTGATTCTCCACGATTTGCCGGCAAATGGGAAGGCCCAAACCCGTCCCAACGCCCGCGGGCTTGGTGGTAAAGAACGGCTCCCATATCTTATCGAGATTATTCTCCGGGATGCCCGGGCCGTTGTCCTCCACCGAAACCAGCACGCTCCGGGCCGCGTCTTGGGTGCGAATCCGGATAAGACCCCCGCCCTCGCGGTTGACCCGGACGGCCTGCTCCGCGTTGGTAAGGAGGTTGAAAATCACCTGCTGGAACTCCGCGGGGTTGACCGAGATATGGGGCAGATTCTCCGCGTACTCCTCATCGAGTTGGATCTCCGAGCCCTGGAGATCGGAGTTCTTCAAGCGCACGCACTCCTTGATGAGCGCGTTGAGATCGGCGACCTTGCGGTCGCCCTGCTGATGGCGCGCGAAGGAAAGCATATCGTCTATCACGGTCTTGCAGCGCCGGGCCGCCTTGTCTATGTAGCGCATGGACTCGCCCAGGCTGTCGCGGGTGGATGGGCCCTCCAAGGCCAAGTCCGTGAACCCGATGATGGAGGTGAGCGGCCCCTTGAGCTCATGGGTGAGGCTGGCGGCCAAGGTGCCCAAGGTGGCGAGGCGATCCATGTGCTGAATCTTCTCGCGAGCCGCCAAGTGCTCCTGCGCGGCCTTCTCGCGCTCGGCCATGAGCTTGCGGGCGAGCCTTCTCTCGTTGAAAGCCACGCGCACCATGACCCCGGCCGCGGTGAGCAAGGTCAGCACCTTGATCGCCCACTCCAGGATCTCGACCCAAAGCCCCATGCGGAACGAATCCCGGTAGAAGAAGCCCAGGAGCGCGAATATCCCGAATACCGTCGTGAAGATCCCCCCCCCTTCCAAGGCCAGGGCGGCCGTGAAGATGGGCAGAAGATACATCACCCAAAAATAGGAGTAGGGCCCGCCGGAATAATGGATCACCCCAGTGACCAGCGCGGTATTAGCCAGGACGGCAAGACGCGCCCGGGTGAACGCGGGAATGCGCTTGGAGAGCACGGTGAAATTGATCAGGTTGAAGCCCAGGAGAGCCACGAAGCTCCACAGTATCTCTGGATAAATGAAATCAGGATTTTCCCGGCCTAGGTAGGCCGCGATGGCCATCATGAGAGAGAACGCGGCGCTGTCCATGCTCAAGAGCCCCGTTCCCAGCCTTTCCCGTTTCACTGACTGAAGTATGGCCCGCCCGGCCATAAAAATCAAGGCCGGCCTCGCTGATTTTGTATAATCAAAAAAGACTAATTTGCGTGAAAGCCATCCTTTACGAACCCCGCCTAGGCGCGGCCCTGCAGGAAGTCCCGGTTCCCGGAATCTCCGAGAGCGAGGCCCTGCTCGAGGTCGAGGCCTGCGGGGTTTGCGGCACGGACCTCATGAAGCTCGAGACCCGGGCCGAGCGCGCCGTGCTCGGCCATGAGCTCTCCGGGCGCTTGGTCAAGGTGGGGGCCGCGGTCCTGGGGTTCCGGGAAGGCGACCGCGTGGCCCTGGCCCATCACGTGCCCTGCCTCAAATGCCGCTATTGCGCCGAGGGGCATGAGTCCATGTGCCGGGATTTCAAGGCGAGCAACATTGATCCCTGCGGCTTCGCCGAGTACGTGAGGATCCCCCAGGCCCACCTCGGTTCCACGGTGTTCAAGATCCCCGAGAGCCTCGACTTCCTTTCGGCCAGCCAAATGGAGCCCACGGCCTGCTGCCTGCGCAACGTGAGGCGCCTGGGAGTTGGCCCCGGCGCCGCGGTCGGAATCGTCGGTCTCGGCGCCATCGGCATCCTCATGGCTCAGCTCTTGAAGCGCGCCGGGGCCTCGGTCCTGGGACTCGACTTGGACGAGTCCCGGGCGCAAGCCCTTTCCCCCTGGGGAGAGGGCTTCGTCGCTCCCCCGGCCATGGAGGAGGCGATCAGCCGCAAGACGACTGGCCGCGGCCTCGATGCCCTCATTTTCTGCGCCGGCAGCGCGCGACTGGCGGCCGAGAGGCTTTCCTGGCTGCGCGACGGCGGCACTCTCAACATATTCGCGAGCGTCCACCCGCCCCAAGCCGAGCTCGACTTAAACCAGCTATACCACCGCGAGCTGACGGTCATGAGCAGCTACTCCCCCTCCTTGGCGGACCTGCGCCAAGCCTTGGAGCTCCTGGCGGATGGCTCGGTTAAGATCGCCCCCTTGAGGCCCAAGGCCTACCGCCTCGAGGATTTCCCCCAGGCCGCGCGCGACTTGCGCGCGCGGGCCGCCATGAAGGCCGTGCTCGTCCCGAGAGGACCATGAAAGAGACCATGCGCGCCGTGCTGTTCTACGCCCCGAAGGAAATCCGAATCGAGGAGGTTCCCCTCCCCAGGCCCGGTCCGGGGGAAGTCCTCATCAAGATCGGGGCGGCTCTTACCTGCGGCACGGACTTTAAGGCCTACCGTCAGGGGCACAAAGTGATGCTGGCCTCGACCCCCTCCCTCTTCGGGCACGAAATGTCCGGAACCATCATGGCGGCAGGCGCCGGCGTCGAGAATTTCCGGGCGGGCCAGCGCGTGGTGGCCGGCAATTCCGCTCCATGCGAGGCTTGCTACTTCTGCGCCCACGGGCAAAGCCAGCTCTGCGACAACTTAAAGCTCCACAACGGGGCCTACGCCGAGTACAACCTGATCCCGGCTCATATCGTGAGGAGGAACCTCTACGTCCTCGAAGGCCACGTGAACTTCACCGAGGCGGCCCTGGCCGAACCATTGGCCTGCGCCATCCACGCCGTGGAGATGCTGGGAGTCCGGGCTGGGGAGTCCGTGGCCATCCTGGGGGCGGGCTCAATGTCTCTGCTCCTCATCCAGGCCCTGGCCGCGCGGCGCGCCCAAGTCATCGTGGTCGGACGCAACCTCGAGCACTTGAAAAACGCCCAAGCCGCGGGCGCCCACTCGGTGGTGAGCGCGCTCGAGAGCGATCCGGTCGCGGAGGTCAGGCGCGTCACCGAGGGCCGGGGAGCGGACTGCGTCTTCGAGGCCGTGGGCAAGACCGAGACCTGGCAGATGAGCCTGGATCTCGTGCGCAAGGGCGGACGGGTCTGTCTGTTCGGAGGCTGCGCCTCGGGGACTATGGTTCCCCTGGACGCCCACCGCATCCATTACAGCCAAATTTCCCTGCACGGGGTCTTCCACCACACTCCCCGCTATTTCAAGGCCGCGGTGGAGCTGATCGCCTCGGGGCAGATCAAGGCCTCGCTCCTCGTCCCGGAAAGCATACGACTGGACGATTTGCCCTCCTACTTCGAGCTCAAGCACCGGCAGTCCAATCCCAAGGCCGCCGTGATCCCTTGACGCGCTTCACAGCCGAAGACCGCCGCTTCATGGCCCGGGCCCTGGCTCTGGCCCGGCGCGGCGGGGCCGCGGTCCGCCCCAATCCCAAAGTCGGCTGCGTGCTGGTCAAAGGCGGGAAAGTCGTGTCAGAGGGCTGGCACCGAACCTGCGGCGGGCCCCACGCCGAGGCCGCAGCCTTGTCGCGGGCCGGATCCCAAGCCAAGGGGGCCACGGCCTATGTCACGCTCGAGCCTTGCGTGGCCCACCAGGGCAAGAAAACACCGCCCTGCGCCCAAGCCCTGGCCAAGGCCGGGGTCGCCCGCGTGGTCGCGGCCAGCAAGGATCTTAATCCTAGTATGCGCGGCGCTGGATTTTTAGCCCTGCGCCACGCCGGGATTGAAGTCGAGGTGGGGCTTCTTGCCAGAGAGGCCCTAACTTTGAACAAGGAATTTTTCCGACATATGGGCGCAAAGCGCCCATATGTCATACTGAAAACCGCCCTAAGCCTCGACGGCCGCGCCTACTGCACGGGAGGGGCATCCCGCTGGATCACCGGGCCGCGCGCGCGCCGAGAGGCCCATCTCCTGCGCGCGCGCTGCGACGCGGTCTTGGTTGGCATCAAGACGGTGCTGGCCGACGACCCGGCTTTGACCGCGCACGGGGCTGGGCGCGACCCGGTCAAGGTGGTCCTCGACAGCCGCTTACGCACCCCGGCCAAGGCCCGTATCCTCGAAGGGAAAGCTCCGACCTTGATCTTCACCCGATCCCGAAAAATCCTGCGCTCGCCCCCCCGACTGGCCGAGGTTATCCGAGTTCCCGCCAAAGGCGGGGGACTCGATCTCGGCGCCGTCCTGCGCGAGCTTCTGGCGCGCGGGATCAGGACCGTGCTCGTGGAGGGAGGACCCACCGTGCACGCCTCGTTCTTGTCCGCGGGGGCCGTGGACGAGGCCCGGGTTTTCCTCGCCCCGAAGCTCATCTCCGGCGCCAGCGATCCCGGGCAGGCCCCGCGCCTCAAGGCGGTTCGGCTTAAAAAGATAGGCCCGGATTTTCTATTCTATGGGAGCGTCGATCCGCCTCGTTAGGCGGGCCGGGGCGAGTTCTTTATGTTTACTGGCATCATCCAAGAGATCGGCGTAGTCCGTTCCCTGATGGGCTCGACTCTCGAAATCACGAGCGGGCTCAAGGCCCGCTTGGGCGAAAGCGTGGCGGTCAACGGCGCCTGCCTCACCGTCGCCTCCGTCAGGCCTCGGAAGCTCAAGTTCGACGTAAGCCGCGAGACCTGGGGCAGGACCAGCCTTTCCGATCTCGAGCTCGGCGCGGCCGTGAACCTCGAGCCGGCCTTGAAGGCGGGCGACGCCTTGGGCGGGCACCTGGTGAGCGGCCACGTGGACGCCCGCGCCAGGATACTCGCCATAAAGCCATCGGATGACGGATTCTCCCTCTTGAGGGTAGAACTGCCGCCGGCCCTCAAAGGGCTGCTGGCGCTCAAAGGCTCGGTCGCCGTGGACGGGGTGAGCCTCACCGTGACCGCGGTGAAGGCGTCTCATTTCGAGACCGTCCTGGTCCCTCACACGTTAAAGAGCACCAACCTCGCAAGCCGCCGGCCGGGCGAGCGCGTCAACCTCGAGGCCGACCTCATCGCGCGCTACGTGCGCTCGGTCTTGGCCGGCGCTCGCGCCGGGGCGGGGAGCCCGCGATGAAGGGCTTCGACTCGATCGATGACGCAATCTCGGCCGTCCGGCGCGGCAGGATGATCGTCGTGATCGACGATCCGGCCCGGGAGAACGAGGGAGACCTCGTGATCGCGGCCGAGAAGTGCACGGAGAGGGCCGTCAATTTCATGGCCCAGCACGGGCGGGGGCTCATTTGCGTGCCGATGCTGGGCTCTCGCCTCGACGAACTCAAGCTCCATCCCATGGTGGATACTTCGAACGCGGCCGGGCCCGGACCCGGCCGCGACACGGCCTTCTCGGTGTCGGTTGACGCCAAGGAGGGGACCACCACCGGAATCTCGGCCCATGACCGCGCGCTTACGGTCAAGACTTTGCTCGACCCCAAGGCCGGGCCCCAGAACTTGATGCGGCCGGGACACGTGTTCCCACTGCGCTCCAAGGAGGGAGGCGTTTTGGTCAGGGCCGGGCATACCGAGGCCGCGGTGGACCTGGCGCGCCTGGCGGGGCTTTCCCCCGCCGGGGTCATCTGCGAGATTTTAAATCCCAACGGGAGCATGGCCCGCACCCCCCAGCTCCGGCGATTCGCCAGGCGCCACGGCCTGATTCTCATCACCATCAAGAATTTGATCGAGTACCGCAGGAGCAAGGAGAGGCTGGTCAAGAGGCTGGCCAGCGCGCGCCTGCCTACCCGGCACGGAGAATTTCTCATCCACCTCTACGAGGAAACGCTCACCGGCAAGCAGCATTTGGCCTTGGTCAAGGGCCTGGTCGAGGGCGTGAAGAACGTCCTGGTCCGAGTCCACAGCTCCTGCATCACCGGCGACACCCTTTTCTCGGCCCGCTGCGACTGCGGAGCCCAGCTCGAGGCCGCCCTAGGGCAGATCGCGCAGACCGGGCGCGGGGTCCTTCTCTACCTTTCCCAGGAAGGACGCGGGATCGGGCTCCTGAACAAGATCCGCGCCTACGGCCTGCAGGACAAGGGCCTGGACACGGTCCAGGCCAACATCGCCCTGGGGTTCAAGCCGGATCTCCGCGAGTACGGGATCGGGGCCCAAATCCTGTCGGACTTGGGGCTTTCCACGATCAGGATCCTCACCAACAACCCGCGAAAGATCGTGGGCATCGAAGGCTACGGGCTCAAGGTCACCGAGCGCATCCCCATCCAGATGACGCCCAACAAGCACAACGCCCGCTACCTCAAGGCCAAGAGGCTCAAGCTCGGGCATTGGCTGGAGGAATCTCTGCCATGAAGCCTCGCGTCGCCGTCGTAGTCTCGCGCTTCAATGAGAAAGTCACTTCGCGCCTGCTTGGGAGCTGCCTGACCACACTCAATAGTCATGGAGTCGCGCAATCGCGAATCGCCGTGGTTCGAGTGTCAGGAGGCTACGAGATCCCCTGGGCCGCCCAGGAGCTGGCTCTCTCCGGGAAATTCGATGCCGTTATCGCCTTGGGCTGCATCCTCAAGGGAAGCACGCCGCAAAACGAGCATATCTCGCGCTCGGTCATCGCGAGCCTTCACGAGGTTTCCCTCAAAACCAAAGTCCCATGCATCCTGGGGGTCATCACCCCGAACACGGAGGCCCAGGCCCTGGCCAGGACCAAGGGCAGCCTCGACCGCGGCAAGGAAGCGGCTTTGGCCGCGTTGGAGATGATCGTGGTGCGAAAACAATTGCGACAACACTCTCAGAAACGAATACAAGAACAGCCAAAGGAAAAACCTCAGAATCGGCCTCCTCGTCGAGGAGGCCGATAACATGGGTAAACGCCGCCAGGCGCGCGAGCTCGCTCTCCAGGCGCTCTACGTCATGGACACGGCCGGCACCTCCGAGTCCAAGGCCTTGGACTCGGTCAATTGCAAGGGCGAGGCCGACGAGAAGACCTTTCTCTTCGTCTGCGAGCTCGTGCGGGGTACCGCCGGGCACCGAGAGGCTCTCGACCGCCACATCGAGGAAACCGCCAAGAACTGGACCTTGATTCGCATGGCCGCGGTGGACCGCAACGTCCTACGCCTGGCCGCCTACGAGATACTGCATTCACCCCAGACCCCCGTCAACGTCGTGATAGACGAGGCCATCGAGATCGCGCGAAAGTTCTCGACCGAGGAGTCCACCAAGTTCATCAACGGCATCCTCGACAAGCTCAAGGCCCTGCGCCCCCATGATCCCCAAAAAGATCCTGACGGAGATTGAGCGCCTCCGCGCCGAGATCGCCGAGCACGACCGGCGCTACTACCTTGAAAACGCGCCGGTCGTCTCCGACGAGGAGTACGACCGCCTCATGCGGCGCTTGGCCGAACTCGAGAAGAAGCACCCCGAGGCCCGGAGCCCGAACTCTCCGACCCAGCGGGTCTCTGGAAGCGCGGCGGAGCAATTCAAGCCGGTAAAGCACGCGGCGCCGATGCTGTCGATCGGCAATGTCTATAATGAGGAGGAGCTCCGCGAGTGGCATGAGCGGGTTTTGAGGCTTCTCCCCCCTGGGGAAAAACCAGAATTCCTAATTGAGGCTAAGATCGATGGGCTTTCCTGCGCCCTTTCCTACGAGAAAGGGCGCTTGACGCGCGCGGCCACGCGCGGAGACGGCGAGGTGGGCGAGGACGTCACGGCCAACGTGCGCGCCCTGCGCTCTATCCCCCTGGCCCTGGCGGGCCCGGCCCCGGAACGCCTGGAGCTTCGCGGAGAGGTCTTCCTCACTTACTCCGATTTCGAGAGGATCAACGCCGCCGAGAGGGAAGCGGGACTCGAGGGCTTCGTCAACGCCAGGAACTGCGCGGCGGGATCCTTGAGGCAGAAGGACCCTCGTGTGACCGCGCGGCGCCGATTGCGCTTCTTCGCCCATTCCTTCGGGCTGTGGGAAGGCGGGACGAAGCTAGGCAGTCAATCAGAGTTCCTAGAAACCTGCCTAGCCTTGGGAATTCCTGTTTCGCCTTATAAACTAGTAGTCAAAGAGATTGAGGACGCCATCGCCTACTACCATAAATTTGGAGAAAAAGAGCTCCCCAAACTACCTTTTCCGGCCGACGGGCTCGTGGTTAAAATCAACTCCTTCGCCCTGCAGAGAAGACTGGGGGCCACGGCCAAGAGTCCCAGATGGGCGGCGGCCTTCAAGTACCCGGCCCAGCAGGCCTCGACCGAGGTCCTGGACATTCTCTTCTCGGTGGGCCGCACCGGAGCCATTACGCCGGTAGCCAAGCTCGCGCCCGTGTTCTGCGCCGGGGTCACCATCTCCTCGGCCACCTTGCACAACTTCTCGGAGATGGAGCGCCTGGGGGTGAAAGTCGGCGACCAGGTGCTCATCGAGCGCGCGGGAGAGGTCATCCCCAAGGTGGTCAAGGTGAATCTCGAGGCCCGCAAGGGCCGAGAGAAGGAGGTGTCCCCCCCCAAGAAATGCCCCTCCTGCGGCGGGCCCGTGGCCAAGGAGGAAGAGTACGTGGCCTACCGCTGCGATAACCCTTCCTGCCCGGCGCAGATCAAGAGGCGGCTTCTGCATTTCGCCTCGCGCCCGGCCCTCGACATCCAGGGCCTGGGCGAAGCCGCGGTCGAGCAGTTGGTAAGTTCCGGGCGCGTGGAGGACATCGCCCAGATATATACCCTCTCCAAGGAGTATCTCCTCGAACTTGAGCTTTTCGCCGACAAAAAGGCCCAGAATCTCATCGACCAGATCGCGGCCAGCAAATCCCGCCCGCTATCCAAGCTCCTCTTCGGTCTGGGCATCCGCCACGTGGGTGAGAAGACCGCCGAGACCCTGGCATATCTCTACGACCTGGAAGAGCTCATGAAGGCCCCGGTTTCGGAGCTCGAAAAAATCCGCGAGGTCGGCCCGGTGGTGGCGGAGGCGGTCGCGAAGTTCTTTTCCTCCGGCAAAATCCAGGAACTCCTTAACAAATTGGGGAGAGCCGGTCTTAACTTAAAAAAAATGGAACCAAGAACGAGCTCCTCCGCTTTAGACGGCAAGTCATTTGTCTTCACGGGCGAGCTTTCCTCCATGACGCGCGAGGAGGCCGAGGAGAAGGTGAAGAACTTAGGCGCTCAGACCTCCGCCTCGGTCTCCTCCAAGACCGGCTACGTGGTGGCGGGCCAGGCTCCGGGCTCCAAGCTCGACAAGGCCAGAAAGCTCGGGGTGCGGGTCCTCACGGAGGAGGAGTTTTTGAAGCTCATCCAATCAGAATAGGCCTTGACAGAGTTCACCACTTATGGTACACTTTGCTCATGCCCACCAAGAACCCGCGCCTTCAAGTAATGTTGGAAAAGCCTCTTTACGACGCCTTGGCGTTCCTGGCCGAGGAGGACAATGTCTCCCTGTCCACCAAGGCGAGGGACCTCATCCACGAGGCCCTGGAGCATCTGGAGGACCTCTCCCTGGCGCGCCTGGTTGAGGAGCGCTCCAAGCGCCCCGCCAAGCTCCTAAGCCTCAAGGAACTCGAGAGACGGCTTGGCCGCTGAGCCCTACCGCATCCTTTTCCGGGCCGAAATCGAGGATGACCTGCGCCCCATTCCCGGGAATCTGCGGGCCAGAATCCTGGACGGAATATCCAAGCGCCTGGCGGAGCATCCCGACCTTTACGGCAAGCCCCTGGGAGGGACTTTGAGCGGTCTTAGAAGAATACGCACGGGAGACTACAGAATCGTTTACCAGGTCAAGGGATATTCGGTGATCATTTGGGCCGTCAGGCACCGCAAGGACGTCTACAGGGAGATGGAGACCCGCCTGCGTTCGCATTAATATAAAATACTTTCCTCATGCCCGCTCCCGAGCGCTTCGCCCTTCTAAACGTCACGGACAAGACCGGGATCATCGAGTTCGCCTATGCGCTCTCGGCCCTGGGCTATAAAATCATCTCCTACGGCGGGACGGCCGCGGCCTTGCGGCAGTCGGAGCTTGCGATCATCGAGCTTAAGGATTTCCTGGCGAGCCCCGTGCTTCTCGAGGGGCCGCAGGGACTTCTCCATCCGAAGATACTGGCCGGCATATCGGCCGACCGCGACCAGACGGGGCAAATGCACGCCTTGGAGCGCCTGCGCGCCCAAGCCATAGATCTCGTGGCCGTGAACCTCTACCCCCTGGCCCAAATATTGGCCGAGCCCAACCTGAGCCAGGCCGAAATCATGGACTACCTGGATCTGGCGAGCTCGGCCCTTCTGCGCGCGGCGGCCAGGAATTTCCGGCATGTGATCGGCCTCTGCGATCCTGATGATTATCAGGGAATAATTGATTCCTTGAAGCAGTATGGGAAAATCAATCTTGAGCGCCGCCAGGCCTTGGCAGCCAAGGCCTTCCACTACTGCGCTTACTACGACAGCACGGTGGCCCAGTACCTGGGCGGCAAATGGGACCAGCTCCCCGACGAGCTCGTGATCGGACTCAAAAAAACCGCGGAGCTTCCCTACGGAGAAAACCCCCAGCAGCAGGGCGCCCTTTACGCTCTGAGCGGCTCACGGTCCTGGGGCATCAACGCGGCAAACCTCGTCTACGGCAAGCCCCTTTCCTACAACCATTACCTGGACTTGGAGGTGGCCTGGGATCTCGTGACCGATATAGGAGACCCGGCCTGCGCCATCGTCAAGCTCGCGGTCCCGGCCGGGGCCGCGGCCTCGGACAAGCTCTCCGAGGCGGCCAAGCTCGCCTACCGCGGCGACCCTCGGAGCTGCTTTCGCGGCACCGCGGCGATCAACCGGGAGCTCGACGAGGAGGCCGCGGCGTTCTTCGCCGCAGAGTACGTGAGCCTGATCGCGGCCCCCCAATTCTCCCCCAAGGCTTTGACCATATTAAAGACCAAGAAGGACATTCGCCTGGTAAGCCTGCCTTCCACTCTGATCTCGGCCCACGAGATGGACTTTAGGGCCGTGGCCGGCGGGGTCCTGGTGCAGGAGAAGGATCAGCAGCCGCTCTTGGGAGAGCTAAAGGTAGTCACCAGGAGGCCCCCAGCCGAGTTCGAGTTCAAGGCCCTGCGTCTTGCCTGGCACGTGGCCAAGCACGCCCGCACTTACGCCGCCGTCATCTGCCGGGGGCCCCACACCATAGGCATCGGAAGCGGCCAAACCTCCAGGCTCGATGCGGTCAGGCTCGCCCTCGTCAAAAGCCAGGAGCGCCACCCCATCATCCCGGCCGGACTTCCCATGGTGCTGGCCTCCGACGGCGCGCTATCGGCCGAGGTCGTCCTCGAATCGGCCGCCGCGGGCATTACCGCCGTCATCCAGCCCGGAGGATCGAGCGAGGACAAGGACTCAATAGAGGCCTGCGATCAGAAAGGTGTCGCGATGGTATTTACCGGCGTGCGGCATTTTAGGCATTGAAGCGGGGCTCAGCCTTACTGACAGCCCTTAAGTTTATACTCGACATCGGGGAATATCGTTGTTTGCGTAAGGTTGGAACCCACGGGTCGGTCCGGCCAGTTTCGCCCTGAATATCTCCCTTTCTCGGGCTTGCGCAGCCAGCCCTTCTGATCCTGACCCTCCCTGACGCTCAAGACGAAATCTCTGCCATATTGATCCGTAAATCCCAAGGTATCCGGACTCCATTTCTTATCGCAGCTGAATTCGGTCTTATAAATCTCCTCCAATTTAGGCGCTTCCGGTTTGTCCAACGGAGGCGGCGCCAGAAATAATGGCTCCCCCGCATTTTTGGGAGACAAAGCATACGACGGGAGTTCCTGTGCAAGCATGTCTTTCACCTTTGCTCGCTTGTCTTGAAAATCTCGAGCCAGTCCTTGAAGAGTTGCGTCCTTTTTTTGGGGAGCACTAAACGGGGAAAGCCCGCTCCTGTCAGAGACCTGATATTCACCATCGGCCTTTCCAGTCCGATAATACCCCACCATTTGAACCAGGATCCCATTCTCCTGTTCAAGCGCCTCAAAACGACCCCTCACCGCCTTGACCGCATCTAAATATGTCCTGCAGAATGAACCGATTTGGCCCAGCCTTGAGATATTGGCGGACAACATGTCCTTGCGCTTCGTCCATGCTTCCTTCTGTTTTGGAATTAGCTTCGAATCCATAAAAGAGGTCTTCCATCTCTTTGCCGCACGCTCGAAGATTCCCTCATTACCCGCAAGCCGACCCACATTCCATTCAGCATAACTGAAACTGAGCCTATTTTTAAGAGTCGGATCATAGAATGCGTTCCGGATGGCGACTATCGGCTTCAGAACGCTTGAGCCGTTTTGATTCTGGCAATATTCCGGCTCCTCAAATCCGCTCAATTCACCCCTAACCCTGCCGAGGCTGTTTCCAATAAGCACCAATGCCTTCTCGGCGAACATGACCTGCCGTGCCGCAGGCTGTTTGGAAGTAACGTCGTCATCGCAGACAATTTCGCCCAGGGGAGCATTATGCTTTCGGCTGACGCAATCAATTCGGTTAGCCGGCCTGTCTAACGCATCAAAAATCTTTTTTGCCATTTCCAGATGCTTATTAAGCATCTCAGTCCTTTCTTGGATATTTTGAAGCGCTGACTTTAGTTTATCTACTGACTGCTTAATATCGGTCATTTCAGGGAGAGGAGGCGCCGCATCAATTCCCTCTTTAGCCAACTTCAGGTTCCCAAGAGATACCTGATCCGTAGGAGGGTTTTCAGCAGCTTGTACAAAATTCACCATCAGGCTGAGCATTAAGACTGCGGCCACAACGAATTGATGCCTCAGCAATCTTGCGGCCATACCTTGCACCTCCTCGATAACCTGAAAACTAAGGAGCAGGAACAACGAGCCTCTCTTTACGATTTCCAAGGATATCGGCCGCCTGATCCGCCCAATGCTGAATGGTTTCAGCTTGGACTCTTAATAAGTAAGGAAAAGCTGCCTTTTGCTCTGGCTTGTTTAAAAGCGCAATCAGCCGATTTTCGCAGCTGTCTGGCTTGTATTTCTTAATGTAGTCATTTGCAGAAATAGGATTTCCTGACTGTTTCTTCTGTTTCGGCGCCAATTTATCAAATCTCTCCTTAACAAATAAAATGGCCTTTTCTGACAACTCCTTTTGTTTAACTTCCATTGTTTTCTTAGTATCATTGCATGTAATTTCAGCTTGCAGGTATATCTCTTCCAGCCTATTGAAAGCCTCCAAATCTTCCCGCACTCCAGCCTGATATTGGCTCAGGAATTTCAAAAATACTTCCTTCTTAAATTTAGCATCCCAAGTGTTGATATGTATATCTTCATTTTTTGCGCCTTTAATTTTCTCCGCGACTCGATTATAACGCTTGCCATCTTTGCTGTGCGGTTCCCATTTCCAGATCCATTCCAATTGTTTAGACGATCCTATTTGATTCCATTCTTTAGATAAACATTTATACCTTTCATTCTTGTTAGGACAAATATTCGCGCCTAACAAGTACGGGATTAAATAATAAGCATGCTCCCCATAAAATTGTTTTTTATATTTCTTTTGAATGTAATTAAGGAAGCGTTCTTTAATTATTGGTTCACAGATATCTAAAGAACTGGCTTTAGAAATTCGATCGGCCAAGGTAGTCGAATCGCCTCTGCATGATTCACTGATAGGAGTAATTTTAAAAAGGTTTTGTCTTCCGTTATGCATAGATTCAATCACTGCGAAATTTATTGGCCATTTTCGTTGCGCGTCATAAAGAGAACAATTTAAATTTCCAATCGCAGGCAGTCTTGCCTTTCCCCGCCCTGAAATATCGGCACGGCAAATTGAAACCAGCACTATATGGACAGAAAATATCGCCAAAGTTTTAAGGACAAATTTGTGGTTGATGTACATAACTCCTCCTCATCACTGTCTAAGCCTCGCTTTACCTGGTCCCGAATACTTCCGCCGGTAGCCTTGGTAGAAAACGGACGGTTCGCCCTCCGGGCGCCACGAGCCGCTGGCCAGGATGGGCTTGGACCACTGCTTCAAAGTCACCCGGCATAGGATGTGCTTCGCGTCGGCGCCCTTGCGGCAGAGGAAGTGGTGGCTGAGGGAGCGTCGATTGAAATTGGTGATAGGGATATGCCTGGAATACTCGTGCCCCGCGAAATTGGAGTCGTCCATGACCAAGGCGCCGACCTTGAGGAGGAAAGCAGAGCGGCACTCGCTTTCTTGGGTGTATTGGGACGCCGGCGGAGGCAGAAGGAATACGTGCTTTCTGACGACGAAGTCGAATTCCCGCTTGGTGTAGGGATCCTTCTTATGGTAGAACTCGAACGTCTGCGCCCAGGCGTCTATTTCCTCGCGGACGCCGGTCCCGTCGGTCTTGGTCTCGGCCTCGAGCTCCCACTCCCCCACCCCGTCGGCCGGGCCGAAAATCATGTCGCGGGTCACCGGCCCCGCCTTGGCAAAAGCCTCGCGCGCCTCGGAGGCGGGCCAATCGTGGACGGTCCTCGGGTCGGGGTAATCCTTGGCATGGGCCGAGGCGGCCAGAATGAAAATTGGGAAAATCCATTTCATGACAACCATTTAACAGGACTACTAACTCCTGTCAAGACCTATGCCACTTATTCGCCATTGACAGAATTGGAAAGAGGACTTAAACTGCAAATCGGCGACTAACGGAGGTTCCGATGAAATACCAGCTGATTTTCTTGGCGGCTGCCCTGTCCGCCCTTCCGTTGCGGGCTCAAACTTGGCCGTTCAACGACATTGAAATCGAGAAAGCGACGGAAGCCGGACAAGGAGCGAGGAAGACCGTAATCGCCCCGCCGAAGATATTGAAAGCCCGGTATAACGCCCAGACAAGCGGCCCGGAGCAGTACAAATGCCTGTCCCTTCAAACGGAGGGTATGGGGGCGGTCGGTCAACAGGCTGAAAAACTGTCCATCGAGCTAAGGTTGAGCGACCCCAAGGACCCGGAGAAAAATCCGAGGTTTCGACTGCGGGTTTGCCGAATGTCGCCGAGCGGGGCGTGCCCCATCAGCAATCCCTCAGGCCAGCCGGTAAACGTAGGCAACGACACGGACGAGGGGGCCTTAATGAACTGCCTCGATCGGTTGGCCCCGGACGCCTACACCATGCTTTTGGGTCATCTGGCCCCGTCCGCCGGGGGCAAGGTGAAGGCCGAACTGATGCAGAATTTGAACAGGGCCTACCAGCCGCTGACCCCGCAGGCAAATTAGCGGCAACCGGGGAACCGCATCCCCCCAAGAGGGGGCCCTTGACAGGAAACCGGCCTGGCCGCACACTTCAAATAATGAGGTCCTTAACAGTTTTAGCGTTGCTCTTAAACGAATTCCTCACGGCGGAAGCGCTTGGCGCGCAAGGCAACGTTCCCAGTCAAAAAGATTTAAAGGCTCAATATGAATCGTGCCTAGAACTCTCGGCGGCACCTTTCCCAATGGCGCAGGTGTCGCAATCCCCTCCGGCACATGTTTACTGCCTCGATTGGCCCGGAACGGGAGTGTGGCAAATTTACGGATCTTATGCCTCCTCTCCGGACAAGCGAGGACGCATGACCGTGAGCAATATCTGCCTCCTCAAGAAGGGTCAGCGCTATGAAGCGACTTGTTGGCGTCAGGTTCCACGGGTGGGTGAATATGCATGGCAAGTTGACTTTGAGCAGAACAACGCGACGGGCCGCATAGATGCGCGGCCAAGCTTCAATTTAAACGAGGTGAGATCATCTCAAGGAAGCGAAATCGTGCTCCGCGCAAGGTAAACCCAGACGTAGCGCCCGAAATACAGCGCCCTCCATGTGTTTTCCATCGTCCATTCCGCGCGCAGGACGATGCCTCCATAGAGCTCCACGTTGGGCGAATAGACGGTGACGTAGCCGAGCTCGGCGTTGTAGCCGTGCCAATAGCCTGGGCTTTTGGGGGCTCCCACTTGGACTTCGATGGCGTCCGGGACATAGAGGCAGGACTCGGGGACAGCGCCCGGCCGCTCATGGCGCACGCTGAGCCTGCCCTCGGAGTCCAGAGCGAAGGACGAGAGCCTCTCCAAGCGCCCGGACAGGTCGGCGATAGTCTGAAGAATCCTGGAGCCCGAGAACTCCACCTTCTCGCGGCATCTCCCGGCCTCGCAGGCGACCTCTCTCTCTCCTGGCTCGAGGGTAAATCCCGCGGACATACGGCCCCGGTAAAACTCGAGCCTCAACGCCGCGCCGCGCAGGAAGGCCGAGCCGATCACGCTCGAGTAAGGGTATGGGCAGGCGGAGTAGTCGTGCTCGTAAGACAGCCGCCAATGCCGGAAAAAATCGGACATCTCCCCAGCGGCAGCGGATTGCCCCAGGAGAAGCAAGCCGGACAATAAAATCGCTTTCCTCATATCAGCCCTCCGCCTCGAAGAAGCGCATCACCTTGCCCTCGTGCTTCTCGAACCTCAGGCGGATCTTGCCCTCCTTCTCATCAATCACGGAAATGACCATGACTCCCTTGCGCCCGCCAGCCCGGCTCTCGGCCTCGAAGCGATACGTAGCCTGCGAAGCCTCGACCAGGCGAAGAGCGCCAAGATTGAGCTCCCCCTTCAAGTAGCTGCCGTCGGGATTGAGGAATATAAATATCCCGCGCAAAACCCACAGTTTAAGGGAAATAAAATTTTTATCTTTGAATCCTGAAACCGCGCCTGCCTGCAAACCGTCGTAAGCGGCGTAAGAGGTGACGATGAGCCGCCTCGGGGTTTCCAATATCCTGGCCAGGGCCGGATGTGCCTTCATCGCCCTCTCAAGGTCAAGACCCTTCGGAGGAGCCCCTCCCCCCTCGGTGAAATTTTTGGCCTGACGCAAACCATAAGATACCGCATCGACATAGCCAAGCACCGGGCCGTTGACCGTCTCCCTGCCGGGCCTGAGCGCTTTTCGCAAAACCGGAAGGAGGTCGCGGCGCAAATCGCCTTCCAATCCCTTCTCCAAGGCGGCGTAAACCTCCTGGACCTGGGCATGGAGCTCGCGGGCCGAGTCCGAGGGGATGAAGCCGTCGCGGTCCATAGCGGCGTTGATGATTTTCTGAAAGCCTTGAATGATCTCAAGGGACCGCTCCAACGCGGAGCCCTCGGCGGGAACCGGAACCAGGGGCGTTGGGAAGGCGCCTTCTAGGCGGCTCCGGTAATCCTCAAGGGAGTCCGAGGATTCGATGATGCCCTGAATATGGTCCAAGCGCGAGTAAACCGCTGCATAGTAGGCGCCAAAACCTTTCAAAATCACGTCCTGCCCGGGATTCAAGGCCCTTCTCAAGACAGAGTACAACGCCGCCAAGGGGGCTGAGCCCCGCGGGGGTGCCGAACGCCGGAGCAAGGCCAGGGCCCTGCGATAAACGTCCCTAGCCGACCCCAGGTTCTTTGCCTTTATCAAGGCCTCCATCCGGAGATTCTCAACGGCCTCAAGAGAATCCTCGCGCAGGCGCTCGAAAGCGGATAAGGCCTTGAGCCGTTCTTTGTATTCCTTCGGACTCGCGGAGGCCTCCACCGCCCGGTGCACGCGCGCAAGGCGCGCCGCCACGGCCTGGACATAAGCCCCGAAGGGGCCGCCTATGATCTCCCGGCCGGGATCCAAGCCCTGCTTCAAGGCCGGCATGAAATATCTCAAAACCAGAAGGGCCATGTCCTTCTCCGGGCCGGCCGGCAAAAGCTTCACCTCGGAGCGAAGGGAGTCCACGGACATGCCGTAGAGCTCCATGACCTGCTCATGGAACTCGGGGACCGGCGAGTCCGGTGGCAAATCGCCGTTAGCGATCGGATAGGAGATCATCTGCTGGTAGGCCTCGACCCCCTCCAAGGAGGCTTTTCGCATCTCACGGAAATAGCGCTCCTCCTCGCCCCCATTATCGGGTCGGCCCTTTGCCTCCGGGGGAGGCGGGATATCCGCGCCTCCCGCGCCGGAGCCGCCGCGAATCGCGGACGGCTTGAGAATCTCCGGCAGGCCGGACCGCGCGGAGGTCCGGCCACCGTCGCCAAAGACCGAATCCAGTATCCGAGCCTCCTGGACGGGACTCTCCTTGAACTGGGCGTTCTGAAGGGAGATGGATGAGCGCTCAAGCCCGAGGAGGAGCGGCCGAATCCGCGGCAGGGCCACGCGGCCCATGGAAACAGCCGTCTCATGAATCACCACGCCGGGAATAATGGAGCGAGCAAGAGGCGGAGCCGCCGCCACGGCCGCATGGCCGGCATTGGCGCCAAGAAATAAAGCCAAAATAACCCGCATCACGAAGCCATTTTAATTTATGCGGCCTGGCGGAGCTCAGGGCCTTTGGTCCCGCCCGGGGCTGGTCTTAGGTCCTAGGGTTTTCTAGGCCCGGACTACCGACAGTCAAGGCGGTAGACGTGGTATTGGATGAGGAAGCGCCAGGCCCCCTGCGCGTCCTGGCAGATGGAGGTGGACGAAACGTGCTGATCGGGATCCCTGCCGCCGGCCACGCTGAAAAGACGGTAGCCCTCGCGCGCGTCCCATTGGCTCGAGTACACGCCGGAAAAATAATAGGGCACGCCGTCCGGGCTATGCACCCATTTCATCTCCTCGAAGCGGTGGGGCGACTGGCAGCGCCTATGAAAGGATTCGTCGTTGTAGGTGGGATCGAGGAGCGTCGGCGCGTAAAGCCGGCAGTCGCCTGTGAGAGCATCATTGACCGAGCAATTGAAAAGCCAGCTCTCCAATGATCCCCCCTTTTTATACTTCAAGATCAAGCGCCCGAACAGGGCCCTTGGCGCGTCGTCCGGAACCTCTTGCGAAACGTAGGGATTCTCCGGCTTCTTGAGCTCCATTTGGGCCGTCCCTAGCGAGTCCTGCCAGAAGCCGGTCCACCTCTTTTGCTTGGCGTCGTAACCGAAGATTCCCTCCTTAGGAAACCGTCCTTTCTCAGCCGCCTCATTGCGCGGCAGCATTTTCCGATAGGAAAGCCGGGCCTTCCCGGATCCCCGGAGTTCATGATTGAATGAAATCTGGGCGAAATCGAAATAGACGTTTGGAGGAGCTTTTCCCGGATCCCCCGGTCCCGTGTACAGGCATAAGATCGCATTCGCGGATCCAGCCGGAGCCGCGAATGCGCCGCTCAAGGCCAGGATGGCCAATAGCCTCATATGATTCCCAGCTCCAGCCCGACTTTCCGGAATTTCTCCAAGGCAAAATCCAAGTCCTGGGCCGTATGCCCCGCGCTCACGATAGTGCGCAGGCGCTCTTTTCCGCGCGCCACGGTGGGATAGCAGATGGCCAAGGCGAACACCCCCTCCTCGAAGAGACGCGCCGAGAAGGCCTGGGCCTTGGCGGTGTTCCCGACCATGACCGGGGTGATTGGGGTTTCGCTGGCTCCCGTGTCGAAGCCGAGTCCTTTCAAGCCTTCCTTAAAATGCCTGGCGTTGGACCACAGCCTCTCGATGCGCTGGGGCTCGGAGAGGAGAAGCTCCAAGGCCGCGCGGCAGGTGGCCACGACCGAGGGCGGGTGAGAGCTCGAGAAGCCGAAGGGCCGCCCCGTGCAGACGAGGTAGTCGCGCAGCTCCCGAGACCCGGCCACGTAGCCCCCGATCGCGGCGATGGCCTTGGACAAGGTCCCGATCTGTATCTGGACCCTTTGGGTCAGGCCGAAATGGTCGGGGGTGCCGCGCCCGTTTTTGCCGAGGACCCCCGAGGCGTGGGCGTCATCCACCATGACGAAGGCCCCGTGCCGGTCGGCCAGGTCCATGATCTCGGGCAGAGGCGCGATGTCCCCGTCCATGCTGAACACCCCGTCGGTCACGATCATTTTGCGCCGGGCCGCGCGGGACTCGGCAGACTCCAGAATCGCCTTCAAGGCGCCCATGTCCTTGTGAGGATATACCCTGCGCCGGGCTTTGGCAAGCCTGGCCCCGTCTATGATGGAGGCGTGGTTGAGCTCGTCGGAAACGAGAAGGTCGTTTTCGTCGGTCATAAGGCTCTGGCAGCAGGCCACGTTCACGGTGAATCCCGACTGGAACACGAGGGCCGCCTCGGTTCCCTTGAAGCGGGCGAGCTCCCTCTCCAGATCCCGGTGGATGTCCATGGTCCCGATGATGGTGCGCACCGCCGCCGTTCCCACCCCGTATTTCTCCACCGCCTCGCAGGCCGCCTTTTTCAAGGCCGGGTGGTTGGCGAGATCCAGGTAATTGTTGGAGGTAAGGTTCACCACGGTCTTGCCGTCAATCACGGACACCGGCCCTTGGGGCGATGAGAGGATGCGCAGTTTGGGAGAACGCCCCTCGGCCTTGATCTTGGAAAGCTCCTCGTCCAGAAATCCCATCAATTCATTTTTTATCATGGTATGAGCAGGACCTTGCCGCAATTCTTCTCTGGGGCGACCATGGCCGAGAAGGCATCAGCGAAATCCTTCATGGGATAGGAATGGGTCACGACCGGGGCGATGTCTATGGCCCCGGAGTCGAGGAGCTCCTGCATCTTCTCCCAGGTGCCGAATATCCGGCGCCCCACGATGCCGTAAACCCGCACGCCCTTGAAGATGAGGTCGTTGGCCCAGTCAAGCTCAACTTTCTTGGAGGGGATGCCGAAGGCCGTGATACGACCCCCCTTTCTCACGGCCTTGAAGGCAAGCGAGATGGCCTGGGGAGATCCGGACATCTCAAGAACCGCGTCGAAGCCCCCCGGGCATTTGCCGGCCTTGAGGAGCTTGCCGATAAGATCGGCGTCGCCTGGAGCGGCCACCTCCTTGGCCCCCATGCGCCGGGCAAGACCTGCCCGGAAGCTCGAGCTTTCCACCGCGACCACGGACGCGGCTCCGGACGCCGCGGCCACGGCCGTCGCGAAAAGCCCCTGCGGACCGCAGCCGAGGACAAGCACGGTCTTGCCGGCCACGTCCTCGACCAAGGCCGAGTACACGGCGTTGCCGAGCGGCTCCATGAGGGAGCCCAAATCCTTGAACTTATCCCCCCGGTGCTTCCAGGCGCATCTAGCCGGAATCGCCGCCCGCTCCGAGAAGCCTCCCGGGCCGTCCAAGCCGATGATTTTCATGCTCTGGCAGACATGGCTCTGCCCCTGGCGGCATTGGAGGCACCGCCTGCAGTAGATGTGGGACTCCACCGAAACGAAGTCTCCCTTGGCAAAGCCCGAGACCCCCGAACCCCAGGACTCTACCGTGCCGCAGAACTCGTGGCCGAAAACCATGGGAACCTTGATCCGCTCCGGCGCCCAGGAATTCCATTGGTAGATGGGAAGGTCCGAGCCGCAGATGGAGGCGCGGTGCACCTTGATGAGGAGTTCGTCTTCCTTGGGGGCCAGATCGGCGACCTCGCCGTAGAGGGCCCCTGGGGACGGGGAGGCCTTGAATATCGCCTTCATCAATTGAAGAGGTTCTTCACCACGAACATGAGGTTTTCCTTGCGCTCCCTCAGGCGACGGTAGAAATAAGGGAACCAATGGGTCCCGTAAGGGATGTAGACCCGCACCGCGTGCCCGGCGCTCACGAGCTTCCGCCAACGCTTGGCTCGAAGGCCGTAGAGCATCTGTATCTCGTACTCGCTTTTCTTGAGGCCCGCCTTCTCGGCGGCGGCGGCGGCCTTCTCGATGCGCTCATCGTCGTGGGTGGCGAAGGCCGGAAGCGGGGCCTTCACAAGGAGGCTTGCGAGCCTATCGTAGCTGGCGTTGACTTCCTCCTTGGTCGCGAATGCGATTTCAGGTGGCTCCTTGTAGGCGCCCTTGCAAAGGCGCACTTTGGCCCGGCGCCGCACCAGCTCCTCCACGTCCCGCTCGCTGCGCCTCAAATACGCCTGGATCACGACGCCGGTGTTCGGGAACTCGCCCTGCAGGGAATAGAAGATATCCAATGTTTTCTGGGTGTACGGCGAGCCCTCCATGTCTATGCGCACAAAATTGCCGAGCCTTTTGGCGGCCTCGGCCACTGTCATGAGGTTGTCGCGGGCCAGGCCCTCGTCCAAGCTCAAGCCGAATTGCGTGAGCTTGAGGGAGACGTTGCAGTCCGCCTCCGCCTCGGCCAAGCGCCGGAGCATGAGCAGGTACTCGTCGCGCGCCGCCTCGGCCTGCTCGCGGGAGCGGCACTCCTCGCCCAGGTTGTCCAAAGTGCATTTGATGCCTTCCCGGTTCAAGGCGAGCACCGCCGACACAGCCTCCGAAATGGTGTCTCCCGCCACAAAGCGCCGAGCCAGGAAAGTAAGGGCTTTCATGCCATGAAGCAGAGCTAGAGCCGTATTTTACCTTATTGCCTTGGAAGAATCCCACATGCGCCGAGTCGGAATCCCCAGCGTCTTCTCCGCGATAATGGCTGCGATCCGTTTTCGCGGAATCGGCAAAACGATCATGTCGCAGTAGATGGCGTCGAATACCTTGCGCAAGTGCGAAAGCCGCGGCTCGGAGCGGCCACTTTCGATAAGGGCAAGATGCGCCTGGGAAATTCCCGCGCGCGCGGCGAGCTGGCGCTGCGTCATATGAAGGGCCAGGCGCAAGGTGCGAACCCAAACCCCGGGTTCAAGGCGCAGGGCCGCCTCGGGCAGAGTTCCCGCGACTTGCAGCCGGTTGAGGGCTCGCCGGTGAGCGATGGGCACGCCGCTGAGCTTGGGCATGGATCCCCTGTATTTTTGATTAGAATATTCTAATCAAAAATACAGGGGATCGGCAAGGTGTACCGGGTCTCCTGACCCTCGTGCCCGCCAGCCGAAATCACTTGCGGCAAGCCCAGAAAAGGAAGAGCCAGCCGGCCAGGAAAGAAAGACCCCCCAAGGGCGTGAAGGCGCCGAACTTGCGCAGGCCGGTAAGACTTAGGGCGTAGAGGCTGCCCGAGAACAAGAGAATTCCGAGAATGAAGCACCAGCCGGCCCAACCCGCGGCCGACCTGCCGACCCGCTCCGCGGCCCAGGCCGCGGCGAAGAGGCCGAGGGCATGGTAGGCGTGGTAGCGCACCCCCGTCTCGAAGACCGCCTTCATCTCCGGAGAAAGCACGTCCTTGAGCCCGTGGGCGCCGAAGGCCCCCAGCCCCACGGCCATGAACATGAGGAGGGCCCCGGCGCGAGCCCAGAAAATCGCGTCCATGTCCTACCTCCCGCTTAAAGTCCGCCAGAAGTCCAGGAAATCCCTGGGCAGGGGTGCTGTGAAAACGGCGAGGCGGCCGGTGCCCGGATGCTCGAGCTCGATGCGGTAGGCGTGGAGCATGGTCCGAGCGGGAGCCGGCTCCCCAGCCGCGGGCGCGTCATGCTCCGGATCCCCCATAACGGGATGGCCGAGGAATGCCAAATGCGCCCTAATCTGGTGGGTTCGCCCGGTCAATGGCTTGGCCTCGACCAAGGAGGCTCCGGTAGCGGATTTCAGCACCGAAATCTCGGTCTGGGCGGCCTTGCCGAAGGGAGTCACGAGAATCCTCCTGTGCCCGGGCTTTCTTCCGATGGGCGCCGAGATCTTGGACTTGCGGGACTTGGGAGCGCCCCGGACTATGGCCCGGTAATATTTCCGGATGAGCCGCTCCTTGAAGCCGGAGAGGAGACCCTCCTGGGCCCGCGGACTCTTGGCGACCAGGAGGACACCGCTGGTCTGCCGGTCCAGGCGATGCACGATCCCGCACCGGGCCACTCCGGCCGCGAGAATTCCCGGGCGCTCCCGCTGGAGAATTCCGGCGAGGTTGGGCTCCCTTTCGGCGAGAGCCGCCTCGGGAGCCGAGAGCCAACTCGTGCCCAGGGGGTGCATGAGGAGCCCAGAGGGCTTATTGAGGACCAGTATGTCCCGATCCTCGGCGATCACCCAACTCTCGAAATTCTCGATCTCGGGCCAGCCCCCGGCCAAAACCAGGATCTCAATGGCCTCCCCTCCCTTCAAACGGTAGTCGGCCCGAGCCGGACCGCCGTTGACGCTGACCAGGCCCCGCTCGATGAAGTCCTTGAGATCGGAGCGGCTGTAGCCTGGCAGGCGCTCGACCAGGAACCGGTCCAGGCGCATCCCCGGGAGGTCCCCCTGGATGAGGACGGGCTCAGGGCCTGCGCTCATAGAGCCCCCGAACGGCGAGAAGAGCCGCGGCCGCGGCGAGAAGAGCCAAGGATATCCATTGGGAAATGAAGAGCGAGGCGAAGACCCCGCCCCTGTCGTCTCCGCGGAGAAACTCGACCCCGAAGCGCGTCGCGCTGTAGAGGACGAGGTAGGCAAGGAAAACCGTCCCGGGGCGAAGCCTGCCTTGCTTGACCTTGGGAAGGACCCCGTAGAGGAGTGCCCCCGCTATCGCCAAATCGCCGGCCGCCTCGTAGAGCTGTGTGGGATGAAGGGGAACGCCCCAAAGCCTCGGGGGAACGGCGCAAAAAGGGCTTCCGTGGAAGACGACGCCCCAGGGGGAAGTCGTCGGCTTGCCGTAGCAGCAGCCCACCCCGAAACAGCCCAGGCGTCCGATCCAATGGCCCAAGGGAATGGCCGCGCCGATATAGTCCGCCGCGATCCAATACGGCACGCGGATCCTCCGGAGGGCGAGGCTGGTGGCCAGCCACGACCCCAAGAAGCCCCCGAAATAAACGAAGCCATAGCGGAAATCCTTGAGCCAATGAAGCTGGCCCGAGGCGTACGAGCGCCAATTGAGGGCCACGAACATGAGTTTGCCGCCCAAAACGCCCCCGAAGAACATCGAGTAAATCATGATCCAGAATTTGTCCTCGGTCATGCCGGCTATCTCGGACATCCGGCCCTTCAGCCAAAAAACCACGGTGAGGTAGCCCAAAGCCACGAAGAACCCGTAGGTGGAGATGTGCCACGAGCCCCAGCCTATCAAAATAGGATGCATCAGTTGGCCTTCCGGGAAGGATCCGGAGGCGGGAAGCGGTATTCGATCTCGTCTTTCTTGATGAAGCCAAGCTCCCGGCGGGCCATGCGCTCCAGGGAAAGATCCCCCGCGCGCATGGCTTTCAAGCGGCCCTCGAGCTGGGACTGCTCCGCCTCAAGGGCGGAAAGCTCGCGGCGCAGGCGGCGCAGCTCAAGCCAGTTGCCTGCCAAGCTCCGGAAGCCCTGGTTGCCGAAAAAAACGGCGGCCACGCCTGCGGAGAAGAGGAGGCGAGGCCAATGTTCCTTCAGGAATCGCGGCCACTGGCTCATGAACGGCAGGTCGGAGCCTTGAAACAGGCAGCACCCGCGTAGGAAGCCTTGCCGGCGAGCTCCGCCTCGATGCGCAGGAGCTGGTTGTACTTGGCCAGGCGCTCGGAGCGGCAGGGAGCCCCGGTCTTGATGGCCCCGGCGTTCAAGGCTACGGCCAAGTCCGCTATATAAGGATCCTCCGTTTCCCCCGAACGGTGGGAGATGATGCAGGAGTACCCCGCCTTCTGGGCTTTCAAGACCGTCTCCACGGTCTCGGTGAGGGTTCCGATCTGGTTGAGCTTGATGAGGATCGAGTTCGCGGCCCCTTCCCGGATGCCGCGGTCCAAGCGTCTGGGATTGGTGACGAACAAGTCGTCTCCCACCAGGCGCGTGGAGGAGCCCAAGGCCGCGGTCAGGCTCTTCCAGCCTTGCCAGTCATCCTCGGCCAATGCGTCCTCGAGAGAGACCAGCCCGTAGTCCTTGACCCACCGGGAGTAAATCGCGGTCATCTGGGCAGCGCTCCGGGGGCCGCCCTCGAAACGGTAGCGGCCGTCCTTATAGAACTCGCTGGCGGCCGCGTCCAATGCCAGGCTCACCGAGCCGGCGTAGCCCGCGCGTTTCACGGCTTCTTTCAAAAACTCCAAGGCCTCGCCGTGATTCTTGAGCTTGGGCGCGAAGCCTCCCTCGTCGCCCACGGAGACAATCTCTCCCTTAACGGCGAGGGCTTTCTTCAAGCCTTGGTAAATCTCGGCCCCCGCGCGCAAGGCCTCCTTGAAGGAGGGCATGCCCAAGGGCACCACCATGAACTCCTGGATGTCGAGCCCGCTGTCGGCGTGCTTGCCCCCATTGATCACGTTGAACATAGGAGCGGGAAGGAGCCATGTCTCTTCCTTGATGCCGTAGGCCCGGCGCAGATACGCGTAAAGAGGCTCCTTGCTATGGGACGCAGCCGCGCGGGAGGCGGCCAGGGACACGGCCAGGATCGCGTTGGCGCCGTAGCGGCCCTTGTTGGCCGTGCCGTCGTGGGCGATCAAGGCCTTGTCGATATCCGCTTGGCCCAGGCAGTCCCGCCCGCTCAGGAGAGCGTCAAGCTCGCTCTCGATAAAGCCCACGGCCTTCGAGGTCCCCTTGCCGAAATAGCGCTTGGGATCCCCATCGCGCAGCTCCAGGGCCTCGTGCTCGCCCGTGGAGGCGCCGCTCGGCACCGCGGCCCGGCCCAAGCTTCCGTCCTCGAGAACGACCTCGGCCTCGACGGTCGGATAGCCCCTGGAGTCGAGGATTTCGCGGGCTTTCAGCTTCTTGACCCGGGCCGCCATCAGAATTTCCCCTGGAGGAGCTTTTTCCCCGCCGCCACGAGGGCCTGGAGCTTGGCCGGGTTGCCCGCCTCGGCATAGACCCTGAAGGCCGGCTCCGTCCCGGAGGGCCTCAGGCCCAGCCAAGAGCCGTCGCGCAGGATGAACTTGAAGCCGTCCGCCTCATCGATGCGCCAGACCGAGCCTCCGGCCAGATCCAGCGGGGGCTTGACCCGGAGGCGCTCCTCAAGCTCGATCATCTCGCGCAGGCGGTCCATCTTGTAGTTGAGCCTCACGTTGCAGAAAGTGCCCACCTTCTTGAAGAGGCGGGAGCGTATTTCGGCCAGGGGCTTTTTCTCCGCGGCCGCGATCTCGAGGGCGAGAAGGCAGGCCAAGACCCCGTCCTTGTCCGGGACATGGCCCAGGATGGTGAGCCCTCCCGACTCCTCGCCGCCCAGGATGTATTGCCCGGTGCGCATGAGCTCGCCTATGTACTTGAAGCCCACGGGGGTCTCGCGGGTCTCCAGGCCATGGAATTTGGCCACCGCGTCCACGAAGTGGGATGTCATGACGCTGCGTGCGACCTTCCCCTTGAAGCCTCGACGCGTGACCAGATGGTCGAGCACCAAGGCCAGGACCTCGTTGGGGGATATCCATTCCCCGCCCTCGTCCAGGATGCCGAAACGGTCCGCGTCGCCGTCACAGGCAAGCCCCAGGGAAAGTCTCTCCTTGCGCATGAGCTGGGCGAGCTCCGCCAGGCTTTCTGCGGTCGGCTCCGGGGCCCGGCCGCCGAAGAGAACGTCGCGCTCCTCGTGCAGGCCGCGAGCCTCGAGGCCCAGGCCCTCCAAGAAGGGCCTGAGATAGCCCCGCGCCGAGCCGTGCATGGAGTCAACCCCGACCTTGAGCCTCGACTTCTTGATGGTCTTGAGGTCGAGGATGGAGGAGAGGTGCTTGAAATAGCCGGGCTTGAAATTGACTGTCTGGGTCCAGGACTCGCGCAGGGAACGGTCCACGGGCATGGTCTTGACGACCTGGTGTCCCATGAGCTCGATGCGGCGCTCGACATCCCCGGTGATGGCGGGGATGGCGGCCCCCCCCCAAAAGGGCATCCATTTGAGGCCGTTGTAGGAAGCCGGGTTGTGGGAGGCCGTGATCATCACGCCACCGACGGCCTTGTGATGACCCACGGCCCAGCCCACCGCCGGGGTCGGCAGGTCCGCGGCCGAGATCATGGTCTTCACTCCGTCCAGGGCGAATACCGCGGCGGCCTCGTGGGCGAAATCCTCGGAGAAAAAGCGGGTGTCGTAGCCTATGATGACGACCGGCACGGGGCTTTTCTGCGAGTCGCCGAGGGCGGCGTGGTACTCGGGGCTTGCCACCCCATACTCGGGATTTTCCTTCACGTACCCGGAGAGGGCGTGGGCCACCTTGCGCACGTTCAGGAAGGTGAACTCGTCGGAGATGACTCCTCTCCAGCCGGCTGTTCCGAATCTGATCATGTGGTTATCCTTTAAACTGGCGGGCAATGATACAACAAAAATGGCTAATAAACAATGCAAACTGCGGGAGAAAACTCTACCGCGCGGCGGCTGGATTGAGATTCATAAGCCGCGGGGCGAGACCTTCGATGCAGGCGATCCACTCTGCAAAAGTCTTTCCTTCCGCGCATTTCTTTCTTTCGGGCGGAAGCACGACCCTCTTCGCGCCTCCGAGCTCGAAAACGCCGTTGCGGCCCAAGCGAGCCATCGAGAACCGGATAAAGTGCTTCTGAAAGTCGTCGTGGACGGTCGCGCCCGTCTGGTCGGCCTTCAAGCGAAGCCGCGCGGGGTCGTCGGGATCGGAGGATGTCCCGACGGGAGAATCCTGGTCATTGACGCTGTAACGGTCGAAGGCCCCCAGCGATCCCCCGACGCCGCTGAGCCACTTATAGCCCAAGAACTCCATGGCGCGCAGGCCCGTTCGCCCTTTTGTGAACTCGCAGCCCGCGAACACGATGCGCGCCTGATCGGCTAGACGCTGGGGATTGATGAAGTCTTCAAAGAATGGCGTTTCGATTCCCTCTCCGTTCATCTTGATCCTGCCCGGCCCCATGTGGGAGTAAACAATGAGCAGACGGATCTTTCCCAGTCTTTGAACCTGACGCAGGCCTCCGGCGAAGGTCTCGGGGTTTTGCGCTTCAATGAGGACTTTAAGTCCGCTGCTCGTTCCGGCCGGGAATTCTTCAGGACTTAAAATTCTTTTTTCAAATAAACCCAGATTCTCTACAAAGCCTTTATCCCCGGCCGTATCTAGGATGAAAACGGTCATTTCCTTGTCCGAGGATGGAAGTCCAGCAAAGACTTTTTCAGAGCGAACCTCTATAGATTCGCTGCCGCCGGCGATCAAAATGCGCTTTGGAAACTGCGACGAAAGCGACGTCGGCTCGGATGTTCCAGAATCGCCCTCTTGAATGCCCCCATATGCGGGCGCCTTGCCAAAGAGCGAGAACAGGCACATCGCGCAAAATACGCCCGTCCTTCGGGTCATAAGTCATCCAGAGCGACAGGGGCCATGCGACGCAGAGGCTGTCCGTCGTAGGAGTCGCCAGAATCGCGCTTGAAATGAACGCTCAGAATCGGCTCAATGGACAGCCCTTCGCTAGACGGCTCCGCCGCGAAGTTTTTGCCCTTATCCGAGGCCCAAACGGGGGCGACGAGCGCTTTCCCGCCGATAACGGCGACAAGGAATCTCTCTTTGAAGTCCTCGCAACTCTCCAGCCCCCAGCCGCCCCGCCAATAGCACTCCGCCTGATAGACGACCCTCGCCTTTTGACGGCTGACTTCGGTGACCAAAATCATGGTTCCTGAACCGTTGACGGCAGGTCCGGTCACGCCAAGGTAGGCGATCTTCTCCCTGAAATTGCTGTGCGCCATGATGCCGCGGATGAGCCGCTCAAGGCCCAATCCCTCCCGCATGGCAATTGCACCGGAACCGCCGAATAAAACGCCGTCCTGGTTCATCGCGACGCCGTCCTCGTTGTTCACTCTAATGGTTGGGACCAAAAAACCGACCCAAGGCCGCTCCTGGAGCTGGACAAGCATGCCGGGATTGCCCCAGGTAGCCTCGAAATTCATGTTGAGGGCCAACCCCTCCAACAGCGCATCGCCGCCATTATCCGGGACCAGCCTCAGATCCAAGTCGCCCTGAATCCCCAGCCAAGCCCGCAGGACGCGTTTCACCTGGACGCGTTCTTGATTAGAAATGGCCGTCCAGCGCCGCAACATTTCCACGGGAATCGGCGCCAGGATGCTTTCGGTGCCATTGACCAACGCCGGGGCGGTCAACACCGCGACAATCAGGAACCTGAAAGGCATCGGCTAATCACGCGGAGTGGGGCATGGCTCTCGAACCGGGATATCCCTTTTTTCCGATTTATCGGAAACGATAACGTCCATTAATTTCTCACGGCAAATGAATACAGTCGTGAGCCGCTTGCCTCCGGCGTCTTCCTCGCTTTGAATGATGATCCTGCTGGGCGACCCTCCAGGGATGGGAATTATGGCCAGCCGAACCACGCCCTTCGGATCAGGTTCGCCGTCCGGCGTCGGAATGGACGTCACGCTCGCCGTCTTTTGCTTGACTGTCTCGACCTTTCCCTTAACGCCAGTCGTCAGCTTGAAACGCACCTTCGGCTCCCCCGACTGGGTCGTGCCAAATGGATCCAATTCCTTGCCGCTTCCAGGTTCATCGGATAAATCTCCTTCCAAAGCCCTTTTAAGCTTGACGGGCTCGGGAAGATCCTCCGAGAGGTCAACAAGCCTGACGCCCCCCTTGGAAAACACGAACTCGGCCAGGTCGCTGCCTTGCACGGGGAAAGGGCTGCTTTGCTCTGAAGCCCGCCTCGACACGTCCCAAGTGTCGAGGTCTATAATAACGAAGTTTCCCGTTGAAGACAGGCGGAACATGTTGCCGTAAATCTTCTCCGAGCCGGCCGCCGTTATCTTCTGCAGTCGGTCGAGCACCGCCGCGCTCTGCGGGCTTATATTAATTTCAGACGACGCCGGCCGGCCGAGAAGCACGGCTCCCGCTATCAGGGCTCCTTTCAATCGCTTCATGCGTGTACCCCCCGCCGGGAGACTCGCCGCCCGGCCGCTTAGTATTGGAGATCATTAGGAATAAATCAAGGCCTATTGACATGCCTATTGACATAACAAGCCTATCAACCTATTGACAAACCTAGGCCCCGGGCTCATACTTCCAGAGTCCCCCATGAAGAGTCTTCGGAAAGCCTTACTTTCGGCCGCCGCCCTCGTGACGGCAGCAGCACCCGCGGCGGCCCTGGCGCCGGCCCAGCCCGAAGCGTGGAATTGCGGGCCGGACAACTGCCTGAGCATGGCGCTGGAAGCGCTGCCGGCCGTGGACCCCGCCATCAAGGCCTGCCTTTACCCGGGTCCAGACTGCGCCAAGCGCTTGGACCTGCCGGCTCCGGGGGGCAAGGGCGCCCGCGCCGGACAGCCATCCCGGGCCGAGAGCTCCCGGCGTGAGGCCGATCGCGCCGCCCAGGCCTTAATCGGCGTTCTGGGCTACAATTTCAGCCTATCCGCCCCGCAAACCCAGGGGGTCCAGCCCAGCCGCAAGCCAGAGATGGCGGCGCTGGAGCCCAAGGCCAAGCCCGCCGGACCCGACCCTTTCGACAAAGTGAAGCTCAAGCAAGGCCCGCTGCAGAACATTGACACGGAAAAAATCAAGGAAGTCTTCAAAGGCAGCAAGCAGATGTCTTCCAATTAAAACTCTCTATCGGAACGCTTCATCAAAATAGGCCTTTTGGCCTATTTTGATTTAGGTCTTCGGACCCTTCTAGTCTTTTCCCCATTTGCGTATAGTATGCGCCAATGGCGAGGAAAGCGCTCGCGGTTTTTCTGCTTCTGGCCGCCGGAGCCTCCTGGTCCTGGGCGGAAAGCGGCGTGAGCCTGCAGAACGGCGTGCTCACCATTCCCCTCGACTACGCGAGCAAGGGACAAGACGGGCTCACCCAAGCCATCCGGGAAAGCCAGATGAAATCCCCGGACGGCGGGGTCATCAGCTACATTTGGGTCGTGACCAAGGACGGGCGCAAAGTGCCCATCCAGCTGCCGGCCCTAAATCCCGCCCCCGGCTTGAATGCAGAAACGCCCAAGGCCGGCGCCAAGGGGAACTCTCCAAAAAAAGCCGCGGAGCAGCTCAGGAGAATCCACCGCGACCTCGGCCGCAGGTCCATTCAGTAAATAGCATAATCGGCGCCGGCGTCATTCTGATATAATGGCGCCATGACAAACACAGAGCTCGTCGCCGTCTTGACGGACCCGTTCGTGAGCGCCACCCAGCGTTTCGCCGCCCAAGTCCCCAGTCTGGTGGCCGCCCTCCTCCTGCTGCTCTTGGGCATGTTCCTGGCCCGGGGACTCAGGACCTTGGTGGAGCGCTTCATGCATAAGGCGCGCTTGGACGAGCACACGGCCCGCGTCGGGATCAACGAGATCCTGGCGCGCCTGGGTCTCGGGAAGTCCCCCTCCTACGTCTTGGGCTTTCTCGTCTACTGGTTCGTCCTGTTCATCTTCATCGTGGCCGCGGCCAACACGGTCAACATGACCGTGGTCTCGGAGCTCCTGGAGAGATTCGCGCTCTTCCTACCAGTGCTGGTGGCTTCGCTCCTCATCCTGTTCGGGGGGCTCCTGTTCGCGAGATTCCTCTCCGAGGTGGTCGAGAACGCGGCCACCGCCAACAACATCCGCGGCGGCAAAATCCTCTCCCGGGCGAGCTACGCCGTGGTCGTGCTCTTCTCGGCCATGACGGCCCTGGAGCAGCTCGGCATGAAGATGTCCTTCGTCTCGGCGGCCATACAGATATTGCTCGGCTCCATGGGGCTTGCCGCGGCCCTGGCCTTCGGCCTGGGCGGCAAAGAGGTGGCCGCGGAAATCATCCGCGACCTAACCAGGCGAAAGCAGCCTTAGTTCTTCTTTAGAGGCGCGGGCACTTCAGGAGGCCCCTTGCGCGGGGGAAGCTTGCGCGCGGGCGCAGGAAGCGTGCCCACCGCGCCTTGCGTGCGCGAGGCCGTCAAGGGGCTGGGCCGATCCGGAAGGAGAGGTTCGGTTAGCGGAGTTTTCCCGGAGAGGTCAGCGGGAGCCTCTGGCCTAGCCAACATCTCATTAATCCCGTAATAGCCGATGATCAAGAAGAGGATGAGGGCCAGCCCGAAGACCAATCCCTCGAAAATAGGGTGCCGCCCTCTCTCGCCCCGCCGTCTTCCCATGGCTAATCCAGGTAATCCCTCAGGGATTTGCTGCGCGAAGGGTGCCTAAGCTTGCGGATGGCCTTGGCCTCGATCTGGCGCACGCGCTCGCGCGTGACCCTGAAAATGCGGCCGACCTCCTCGAGAGTCCGCGGGTAGCCCGAGTCTATCCCGAAGCGGAGCTTGATGATCTTGGCCTCGCGGTCGGTGAGGGTGGAGAGGATCTTCTCGACCTCGTTGCGCCTGAGGAAGCTCACCGCGGAATTGGCCGGAACCTGGCCCGCCTTGTCCTCGATGAAATCCTCAAGGTAAGAGTCCTCGTCCTCGCCGATCGGCGTGGCCAAGGACACCGGCTCCTGCATGATCTTGAGAACGTTCTTGACCTTGTCCATGGAGATGTGCAGCGAGCGCGTGTACTCCTCTAGAGATGGATCGCGCCCGTATTCCTGGCGGTAGCGGCGGGTCACCTTGGTGAGCTTGGAGATGAGCTCCTTCATATGCACCGGGATGCGGATGGTGCGGGCCTGGTCGGCGATGGCTCGGTTGATGGACTGGCGGATCCACCAAGTGGCGTAGGTGGAGAACTTGAACCCGCGCTTGTACTCGAACTTCTCCACGGCCTTCATGAGGCCGAGGCCCCCCTCCTGGATGAGGTCGGAGAGCTCGAGGTTCGAATTGACGTGCTTCTTGGCGATGGAGACCACCAGGCGCAGGTTCGCCTTGATGAGCTTGAGCTTGTCGGTGAGGATGGTCTCCTCCAGGGCCACGATCTTCTCGTCGAGCTCGAGGAACTTCTCGAGGGGTATCGGGAGCTGGTTCTGAATGCGCTCCAAGCGATCCACGATCACCGCCATGTTCTCCAGGGCGGCCTCGACGGCCGACGGGGCGTAGCCGGTCTTGGCCCGGAAGGCTTCACCCGTCATCTTCCCCTTCTTGATCTGCCCGAAATAGTGCCTGAGTTCCTCGAAGGAGGCCCCGTAGCGCCTCTGATACCTGTCCATCTCGTCCTTGCACTCGTGAATCTTGGCCGCCACGTTCTTGATCTTGTTGGTCAGGCGCTTGATCTTGTCCTGATTCAAGTTCAAGCTCACGATCTTGGAGATCACGGCCTTGTTGCGCTTCTCCACGGCCTTGTTGAGCTTGATCCGGGCCATCGGAGAGAGCCTGGAGTCCTTGAGCTTCTTGCGCAGTCCGTCCATGACCTTCTCGGACTTGGCGATGAACTGAGCCACCGCCTTCATCCTGCGCCGCATGCCGGAGAGCTCGGAGGCGGTCTTGCGGCCGCGGGGCATGAGCTCCTTGGGAGTCATCTCCTGCTGGGCGATGAGAGTCTCCCAGTTTCGGATCTCGCGCATGGTGATGGGAGACTCGAGAACGAGCATCCGGAGCTCTTTTTCGCGCTCGCGGACATTGCGCGCCAAGGTGACCTCCTCCTCTCGGTTGAGCAGAGGCACCCGCCCCATCTCCGAGAGGTACATCCGGATGGAGTTAGAGATGTCCGAGGAGCTCGTCCACTCCTCGGTGAAGCGCTCCCTTTCGATCACGGGGACGACCGCGCTCTTCTTGCGGTCGACCACCTCGATGCCAAGATCCTCCAAGGTACTCATGAGCTCGTCGACTTCCTCGGCGCTCATGTTGGCCATGGACAGGGACCGGCTGATCTCCTCCAAGGTGAGGTAGCCGTGCTCCTTGCCGAGCTCGATCAAATTCTTCATCGCCTGACTTGCTTCCAATGCCATTGTCCTCTCCTATGAACGCCTGGAACCTTTCAATTCCAATAAAAGCCTGCGGTACTCATCCTGCAGGCCGGGGTCCATGGCCCGGCCGTAGCCCATCGCCAGCACCTGGGGCTCGATCTCCTTGAGACGGGCAAGCCCCCTTCTGCGCGAAAGGACCGCCTTCAAGACTCCCTCGGGGTCGGAGCTCTCCATCTCCGCCATCAAAATCATGAGCCGCGACGCCTCGGTTTTGACGGGCTGGGCAAGCCCCTCCAAGAGCCGCGCCGCCCAGTCCGAGGCAAGCGGATTCATCGCCGCCAAATCCTGCCAAATCCGGCGCGCGGCGGCCGAGGTGAAATCCTCGGCCCGGACCAGGCCCGCAAGCCTTGGTTCCTTGAAAATGAGGATCAGCATCTGCTGGTCGATTTCAGGGAGCACCGCCTCCGGGCGGGGCGATCGGGAAAGCATACCCGGCCGCCTGTTCGCAGGCTCGGTTTTCCCCATCTCCCGGCGCAAGGATTCCTCGCTGATGGAAAGTCTCTGGGCCAGCCGCGAAGCCCACTCGCCCTTCAATATCTCGTCGGGGCACTGCTCGATGGTCGCAAGCACCTGCTTGGCTATCCTGGATTTCGCCTCCGCCCTCAAAGGTGCTGCCTCTCCCGCCAACAGCCGCTCCGTCTTGAATTCCACGAGGTCCACGGCCGCGGCCAGGCATTTCTCAAAAGAGGAGACACCGAAGTTGTGCAAATGTTCATCCGGGTCCTTGCCCTGAGGAACCGTCGCGATGCGCACCGAAAGCCCGGCGGCTAGAAGCACCTCGGCCCCCCGGATGGCCGCGGCGAGGCCCGCGCTGTCCGAGTCGAAGACGATGGTCGCCTCCGAGGCATAGCGCTTGATCAGGCCCGACTGCTCCTGGGTCAAGGCCGTCCCCAAGGGAGCGCAGGCCAGATTCACCCCATGCTGATGGGCCGCTATCACATCCATGTATCCTTCCATCAAAATCGCCTTGCGGGCCTTGCGCACTGCGGCAAGCCCCTGAAACAGCCCGTACAGGACACGCCCCTTGGTAAACACCGGGGAATCCGGGGAGTTGAGGTACTTGGGCTGGGCATCGCCCATGGCCCTGGCCCCGAAGCCCACCACCGCTCCCTTCGCGTCCCAGATCGGAAACAGGATCCGATCGTAAAAATAGTCCCTGAGCCTTCCGGCCTCGCGGCTCGGGGCCGCCAGGCCCGCCTTGGCCAGTTCCTCTCGGGAATATCCCTTGCGCGCCGCGGCTTCCAAGAAGCCCGCCGACCTCGGTGCCAACCCCAAGCGGAAGGCATCGATCGAGGCCTCGGAAACATGCCTCCCTTTCAAATAGCCCAGGGCTTGGGCCCCCTGCGGCGACTTGAGCTTCTCGTGATAAAAGCGAGAAGCGAAGTCCAACAGCTCCTTAAGCCTCAGCCGCAGCTTCTCTTCCGGCCCCACCGGCCCTTCGGCCTCGGCCAGGGGCACTCCCACCCGTTCGGCTAGCTTCTGGGCCGCCTCATGAAAGCTTAAGTTCTCGATCTTCATGAGGAACGAGAACGCGTCGCCGCCCTCGCCGCAGCCGAAGCAATGGAAGGTCTGCCGCTCCGGGTTCACCACGAAGGATGGGGTCCGCTCCTGATGAAAAGGACAGCGCGCCTTCATGTTGCGTCCGGCGCGCTGCACTTGCGGCACGTACTGGGAGACCAGCTCGACTATGTCGAGCTTTCCACGGATCGTTTCAAGGACATGCCCCTGGATCACGCTCCTAGGGGACTCGCCGCCTCTTGGCCCGGCGCATCTTGCGGCGCGCTTCCGCGGCCTTCAATTTGCGCTTGATGCCGGGGGAAACGTAAAACTCCCGTCTCTTGATCTCTTTCAAGACGCCGTTGCGCTCGCATTCGCGCTTGAAACGGCGGAGGGCCTCCTCGACGCCCTCTCCTTCCCGCAATTTCACAAATACCATTAAGCTCGTTCACCACCTTTTTTCGCTATTTTGGTGACAGTTACCGAATTCATCCCGGCGGCCACTTCATGCCGCGGCCGCCCAGGAGATGGTAGTGCAGATGATCCACGCTCTGCCCGGCGCCACGGCCGTTGTTGACCACTACCCGGAAACCCGCTGTCAAATTCCCCTCTCGGGCCAGGCGCGCCGCCACCCTCTGGATATGACCCAGCAAAGCCGCGTCCTCGTCCGTGGAATCCGAAAGGCCGGCGATGTGCCTTTTGGGCACGATGAGGAGATGGGTCGGAGCCTGGGGATTGACATCCTTGAAGGCAACGGTCCGGTCATCCTCAAAAACCAGCTGAGCGGGAATTTCCTTTTGAATTATTCTACAAAACAGGCAATCGGGCATTGAAAGAGCTGACGACCGGCGTCAAGCCTGCCAACATTATATGGATATTGCCCGCGGCCGCGCAAGGGCCTTAAAGCCCGAAATCCGCTAGGACTTAAGTCCCTGGACGCAGGCGTAGGCCCTGGGACCGGAAGCGCTGGTCACGAGAACGTCATGAAACCCCGGGCCTGGACGGAAATCGAGCTTGAGCGCCAGGAAATCCTCGGCCAACCCCTCCTCGGACCCTTCCCCCTCCAAGAGCACCCGGCGCCGGGAGCCCACGGCTCGCTCGGCGAAGCGCGACCGAAGCTCCCGGTCGAGGCCACGCATCCTCTCGGCGCGCTCGAGGATGACTGGCTCCGGAACCTGATCCTTGAGCCGGGACGCCGGAGTCCCAGCGCGCCTGGAATAGCGGAAAACGTGAAGCCCGGCGTAGCCCATGGCGCGAACGAATGCCATGCTCTCCTCAAACTCTGCCTCCGTCTCCCCCGGAAACCCCGCCATCACGTCGGTGAAAAGCCCGACCCGGGGCAGGCGATCGCGCACCGCCGCCGCGCGCCGGGCGTAGAAGGCCGCAGAGTACCAGCGCCCCATCCTTTTCAAAACCGCCTCTGAGGCAGACTGAATCGGGACATGGAGGGAGGGGCAAAGCTTTCCTTGCGACTCGGCCATGAGGGCGATGAACCGGTCGGTAATATCCGTCACCTCGATGGAAGAGAGCCTTACGCGGAAATCGCCGGGAAAGGCCAGGAGCCTCTTCAACATCTCCACGAAGTCCACTCGCCTGCCCGACCGGTCCTGCACAAGGTAGCGGCCCAAACGGATGCCGCAGAGAACCAGCTCCCGGTAGCCGTTTCGGACTAGGGCCGCGGCCTCGGCCTCGAGGCTTTCCCATGGCTTGCAGGAAAGCTCGGACCGAACCGAGGGGATAATGCAATAGGCGCAGTGCATATTGCAGCCGTCTTGGATCTTGACAAAAGCCCGGCTGCGCCCGTGAAAGCCGCTCAGGCCGGCCAAGGCCGGGGCGCTCTGACAGCCGAGCATGGACGGGATCAAGTCCTTGTCCTTGTTTGCCACGACCTGGGCCGCGGGAGCCTCCCGAAGGATTAGCTCAGGATCGCGCGAGGCCAGGCACCCCGTCACCACCAGGCGCGCCCCGGGATTTCGCCGTGCGATCTGGCGGATAAGCCTCAAGGCGTCCCGGTCGGCCTCCCGGGTCACGGTGCAGGTGTTGATGAGACAGACGTCCGCCGCGCTCCAACGCTCGACCCCCTCGGAGGGGCCTCCCGCTAGAAGGCGCTCACGCAAGGCCTGGGTCTCGTACTGGTTGACCCGGCAGCCGAAGGTGTGAAAGAAATACTTGACTGTAATGTCCTCCCGTTGGGCGACTTATAAAAGGGGAAGCGTCCCAATAAAGCGCACATCCCCGCTGGCCCGAATCTCGACCCGGGAACCTAGGAGCTTGAGACACTCCTGGCGCTCCGCGGCGCTCATGCCGGGCGCCGTATTATACAAGTTCAGGACTCCTGGCCTGTCGCCGAAATCAGTGGAACGTTTTGGGACTCGTAGCGCATGATCCAGCGCGTCTCTGAGCACGGAACTTCAGGTCTACTCTTCTTGCATCATCAGCCCGTGATCTCCTATGTTCCTTGGGCGAATGCGATGAAAAGCAGTAGCTCGAGCACGCTTATAGCCGTGATCATTCCGTAGAAGCGGCTCCAAGTTTCCCACTCAAGCCACTCCCATTTTTGGACTGAGCCATAGACGGCCAAGCCGTCCACGATGGCGAAGCCTATGCCAGCGGGAAGGGCGAACCACGGGTTTCGAATGACAGCAAGCCATATGAGCCCCCTGGAGCCCGTATGACCTATAATTGCGCCGGCTCTCTCGATGAGGAAGGTCCATCGCACATGCCATGGCGGCTCTGCGTCGCTCTCGGGACCCTTGGCTCCTGAACGAATACTCAGGATAAGAAGCGCCACCACCTCAATCCACCCCGCCCCTGCGCCAAAGGCAGCGGCAGTCCATGCGCTTCCATCGGCAAGAAGCCATACGAAACATGCTGCCGCGCAGCCAAGCTCGCATGCCGCGGACAGAACGCCGTGCGCGGCGCCTCGCGTCTCGGGCGTCGCCGACTCTCCCAGTCCCCTATGGAGGAATCTGGCAAGGGGGATCTTGGCTGCCACCGACATAACCCAGACGATGGCTCCAGCGGCGAACCATAAGAACCCGCCATGGGTGGCGGCAGCGATCAGCAGAGGAACAAGAAGCAGGGCGCTGAGGACAAAAAGTCTTCCGAAACTTTCCCAGTCCACTCGTCTGGCCATTCCGGGATCAGGAGCTCGCATTTTTTATCGCGAGAAACAGGCAGGCCGAGAAGTCTTCCAAAGAGCAAATGAGAGCGCGGATAGAACAATGATCGTGGTCCAAGCGCCTTCGAATATTTGGACTCCACCGGATTTTGGAAGTTCCAGTGCTTTTACCCATGAGCCGCAAAGCGTGTTCCAAAGCCAATGACACCCGACCGCGGCAGTGATGCCAAATCGAAGATAGAGGAGAGAGAGGAGAAGTCCTGCCACGCTCACGCCGAGAGCGTGTTGAATCGTCGCCGGATTTCCAAAGAGCATCCCAAAGAAATGGATCACTCCAAAGGGAACACTCCCCGCAGCCAGGCCTAGGCTTGGGCTGAAGAAAGCAGAGACGAAGTGAACCACCCCCGCTCGAAAGGCAGTCTCCTCGACTGCAGCAGGAAAGATATTTCCCAAGGCCTTCAATCCAAAGTTATCCGAGAACTGCGAGTAATCGACGTGGTGACCGAGTGCCCAAGAGAATGCGAGTCCCGAGAGAAGACTCGCCAGCAATCCAAACGCTAGTCCGACCCCAAGTCCCCAGAAAGATCCCAGTCTTGGACGTGGAGTGGATGTCCGTTCAGCGAATCCCCGGAGCACCCTTAGAAACGAACCTGAGAGGAGCACGCCGAGGCAGGTCAGGATCAGGGTTGTCCCTATGTTTCTTCCAAGTCGTTTGACCAGAAGCTCGCCAAACACCGTGCAGGCCAGGAGAAAAATGATGGAGGAAACGAGGACTAGGAATTTCATTCGTAGGTGAGGAACGATTGTACAAAATCAACCTTCCTCTGTATGCTCCTCGGTCGAGACGCGCTCATACGCCGCCCAAATCATCGTGCTCATGGCTATTCCCCTTCTGGCTTCCCCGCCGATCCATTACTTCGCAGCATCGGCCCAAGAATTCTCTTGGCATGAAAATTCCCATACCGTTCGAGACAAGTCGAAAGCTTCTTGCGATTGAACCTGTTCATGTTCGAGGGCAGATTCTTGACCGCGCGCCCAGTATCGTCGGGCAGTTTCCTGACGTGGTTCAGGAGGTCCACCACGAGGTATTCGATGCTCAATTTCTTGGGATAAGCACGAATGACACGGAAGTGGTACCGCAGATTGCCGAGGACGAAGTAACCGCCTCGCTTGTGGTTGTAGACAAGGTCGCAGTTGTACATCTGCGTCAAGCCCAGCCCCAGGTTGGTGAACCAATTATACGAGGTGATGAGAAAATCGTCCGTCCGTAGAAAAACACGGATCACGTCACGATGTTTAGGGGGTGTCAGGCCGATAACGTTCTTTCTTGGCCGACAATAGATGCCTGGACCCACTCTCAGCAACTTCCGACTCTCGATGAGGCCCTTGAGGTCCCGGCTAAGGGATTTCGAGACGCCCTCAAGTTCCTCGCGTCGGTAGACGCACCCCAGCCGCATGAACTTCGTCAGACTCTCGATGCCTTTCACTTTTCCGCTCTCACTTTGCAGTTGGCAAGAACCTCTTGGTGTATTCAACAAGCGACCCGAAGTCGCCGCTGTCTGCCTTCCGCAAGGCGTCGAGATAAGCTGCACGGAGGTCGCCCGGCCCGCCCAGCGCCGAACTCGGCCAATCCGGAAGCTTATGGCGGTAGACGCGCAGATAGATATCGGACATGAGGCGCGCGTGGCGGCCGTTCCCGTTCGGGAACGGGTGTATCCAAGCGAGCCGGTGATGCAGCCGCACGGCGCGTTCCAAGACGGGCAAGGGATTCTCCTTCTGACCGTCCCAGAAGGCCACGTCCTGGCAAAGCTTGGCGATCTCCTCCCTGACGCGGGACGCCGCGACACCGATGTTCAACTCCGCGTCCCTGTAGCGGCCTGCCCATTCCCAAACTCGGTCGAACATGTCCCGATGCACGAGGCGGACATAATCCTCCGTCAGCCAGACATCCATGCGCCGTTTTCGGAGACGCAAATGCTCATCGACAGCCCTTATGATATTTTCGGTTTCCTTCTCGCTCAAGTCCGCGTAGGTGACAACCCCTTCGACGAGTAAGCCCGAAGCGTCTTCGATAGGCGTCGCTCCCTCCGGTGTGTCAAATCGAACCATCAATCCTCCCAGATATCGGTCGAAGCTTCACGGAGCAGCTTATCTTCCTCCGCCTTGATGAACTTGTTGATCATCGCGTCATCGGGAAGCTGCTTTTCCAGCGCCATGGACCCGGCAACGCGCATGATCTTTTTACGCGCGACCTCGCGAATTCGTTCCGAGACTAGGGTAGCGGGCTTCTTACGGAACCTGCCGACGACCATCAGGTTGCCGCCCAAAGCCGAATAGATCTTCCGCAGAGTCGTTAGTTTGAAGTCCCGCTTCCCGGTCTCGATCACGGCTAAATGCGATTGCGGAATGCCGGCTCGCTTGGCAAGCTGGGCCTGCGTCATCCGGAGCGCATGCCGTGCCATACGGATGAAAGCATGAACCGGCATGGCTTCCAGCCCCTCCGGGGCTCTCCGTCCGTAGGACATTATCTGATCCAGCTTGTGTTCGCTGGAAATGGGCAGTTGTTCTTTTCTCATGGCGCGCTTCGCTCCCGATCCGCACCATAAGTTTAATATACGAACATATATTTGTCAATGGTTAATTAATATGACTTTAAATATCTAAACTGACCATGGATATATGAGACTTGCTATAGCTTGATAGGGGTCAATTATCAAGTTCCTCCGTCGAGCTTAATACTGACTTGATAGGGGAATTATCATGTTCGGCATCCAAGCGCGTCCTGGCGCGGGCAAAGAGCGCCAGTAGCAGGGCAAGGTCCTCAAGGGACGCTTCCTTCTGGCCGTAGGTGTCGCCGACCTCAAGGCGCGCGGCGAATTGCCGCGCGTCCTCGATTCCGGCGTCCACGGGGCGCTGATCCATCAGACCCGCGGCACCTCCGAGGCGATGACCGGTACGCCAGCCGCCGGAGTGGCCGCCGCGGCCAGCCCCACGGGCAAGGGCTCTGAAGCCGGCGACGCCAAGCGAATGCTGCGAGGCCAATAGTACGACTGGTTGATGAACGCGCAGCGCCCAAGCGACTCGCGGAACGCCTTCAGGCTCGTCACGTAGATTAGCCAGCCCACGAGGTAGAGCACCTGACTGCCGTGAGGATACTTGTCGCGAAAACTGCCCAAAGCTCCTTGTAGCGAGCCTCAGCCTTCTGGCTCAGCTCGACCTCGATCGGCCTGGGATGCTCCTGGTCCGGGATCCAGAGATCGGAAACAGTCGCGCGGACCGGCTTGCCTTTGGCCTGCGGATCGGCCGACCGGACCTTGCGCTCGTGCTCCGGTCGCGCGAGCAGCCCCAGGAACTGTTCGATCATGAGACCGACTGCATTGACCGTCAGCTCATGCGTCAAGAGCGTCTCCGAGATGCCGCGTCGGAAGCCCAAGAGCTTGGCCCGGCCGCGTTCCAAGAGCAGCCGATGGCCGCGCTCCGCCAAGCCGTAAATCCTGGGGTGGTTGAGGTAGGAATGTGCCCGGATCAGGCCCGCGCGTTCCAGGCCCCGGAGCCTTTTGTAGCAGGCCAACGTGTACATCCGCCGGTCCATTCCGTTGAAAAATAGCCTGACCCTTTCCTCGGCCGGAGCGTCTTCCTTGAACGCCAGGCCGTCCAATTGAGCCAGCCCCAGGACGCCCCATTTCTCCAGCGCCGATAGGATTTCAAGGTCTCGTTCCCGAAGCTCCACCCTCGCCGATTTCCCGATTCCCAAGCTCAGCACCTCCCCACTCTATAATGCGATCCAGCCGTCCATTTCCGGGACAACCCTCCACTTACTAATCGTTTCACCCCGCCATTTCGCACCGCCTTTTCCGGTCATTTTTTTCCGATTTCTCATCGAGAAGCTTACGCTGCCTCATTTTTTAAGTCCCCTATCTAAACCAAGTTCCCCTCACTTATATATGTGCTCCAGCCCTCCCTTTTCCGACGTTCACTCCCGCCGTTTCGCCCGCCGTCCTCCCGACCCCGGTCCATCAACCCTCATGGTTGAGGGAGCGGGGTCGGGAGGCGAAGCCCGCGAAGCGGACTGAGAGGCGGGCGAATAAGGCTCAAAGTTTCCAACGCTTTTCATTTTCACCACTCCGATCGCCGGTGTTCTGACACGCCAGAGGCTTTGCCAGATGGTCGCCACCCGTTCGTTCGCAGCTCCCGCTACTAAGCTATCCGTTTGAATCACCCCTTTTCACAGGCCTATTTCCCCTCCAAGACAAGCCGTCACTTAGACATGTGCTTGGGCCGGGCAATTTCCCGCCAAGACATCGGCCTCCCCCACTTCCTATTCGACAAACCCCGCGAAAACGCCCCGATCAACTCGCACTCTCGAGACGGGAAGCATGGAAAAACCAATGGAACTCAGCCCCGCAAACTCCAAAAACCTGGAAAAGATTTGACCATTAGATGTAGAATTGAATACCTTATGCCCCGGCTCCCGTTGGTTCAGATCAAGCTCAGCATCCCAGAACGGCGAGAGCTTCGCCAAATCCGCGAGTATCATCCGAAAAGGCGCTACTGGCTACGCGCCGAGATCGTGCTCCGGGCCGACGCCGGACAGTCCAATCTCTACATCGCGCAACGGCTTGAGATCAGCCGCAACACGGTCAAGCAGTGGCGCTCCCGCTTCGCTCGCGAGGGCATCGACGGCTTGAAGGACCGGCCTATCCCCGGTCGGCCGAGATGGTCAGAACTTTGAGAGACAGCATTACGGCTGGCCAGCATAATCACTCGACGAGGCGGCGGTGGACAGCAGAGCGGAGCAGCGTTTAAGAATTTCTGGTCAATGCGAGGATTTGATTGAAGTAAGTTGGTTTCTATGCGGCGACTAACACCTGACGAATTTATCGAGAGAGCCAAGGCACGGCATGGGGATAAGTACAATTACTCCAAGGTAACTCATGTTTACGCCCAGGAGAAATTGCCGATTATTTGTCCCAATCACGGAGTCTTTCAACAGAGGCCTATCGCTCATCTGCGTGGGCAGGGATGCCCACGGTGTGCCGGGAGAATAATCGATACCGATACATTTATAAAACGCGCACGCCAAATTCATGGCGACAGGTATAAATACGACAAGGTTCAATACGTAAGTATTGAGAAGAACGTCGTCATTACCTGCACCGGGCATGGAGACTTTCCCCAAACTCCGCGCGACCACTTTTCAGGGTGTGGGTGCCCGCAATGTGCCAACAACGCGAAGCTGGGGAAGAAAGAAGATTTTATTGCCAGAGCAAAAATCGAGCATGGAGAAAAATATTCATATCGGAACGTCAACTACAGAGGGTTACGGGCAAAGGCATATATAACCTGCCAAAAGCACGGGGATTTCTTGCAGACCCCTAAATCACATCTTGGAGGAAGCGGTTGCCCGAAGTGTGCGGGTATTGTACGGCTAACCCAAATAGAATTTATCACGAGGGCAAGAGCCATACATGGGGAACTATACTCCTACCAGAATGCAGTCTATGTCAACCAGCGGACCGCTATCGCAATAACCTGCTCTCAGCATGGGGATTTTCAGCAGCGTCCCACCGATCACTTGCGAGGGCGGGGATGTGATAAATGTGCAAGAGAAAAACAGGCTGACAAAAAACGATCGACTCTCGACGAGTTTTTGAAAAAAGCGCGCGATAGGCATGGGCCAAAGTATTCTTACGAAAAAGTTAACTATGTGGATTCGAAAACAAAGGTCATAATAACCTGTCCCATCCATGGCGATTTTAACCAAGCTCCGGGAAATCATTGGCGTCTCGGAGCTGGTTGTCCACGGTGCGCTGGGAAATTAACCAATACCGAAACATTTGCAAGTCGTGCCAAAAGGGTCCACGGGAATAAATACTCCTATGAAAAAACCGTATTCACAACAATGCGCGACCGGGTCGTCATAACGTGCAAATTTCATGGAGATTTTCTGCAATCGGCGGGGCATCATCTCCAGGGACAGGGCTGCAAAAGGTGTCGTATGCCCCGTGGCGAGGGTGTCATTGAATCCCATTTGAAAGAGAACGGGATTGATTATGAATGGCAGTACTCCCCGGTCGGACTACCCGCGAAAAGAAAGCTGCATTACGATTTTTGCGTTAAGATCAATGGCCGTATTGGTCTAATCGAGTATCACGGGGTGCAGCATTATAAGCCCATTAGTTTTGGCGGGGATACCTCGGATTACAAAGGCGGTTTGGAAAGGGATCGGGTTAAGGCAGAATATGCGAAGGAAAACAATATCCCCTTCTTGATCATCGCGCACGAAAACTTTGACCAGATAAATGATTTGCTTGCTGATTTTATCGCCAAGATGCGCAAGGAGCGATAGGAATAAAGCCGTTCATGGAGACCGCGTCCCGAGCAGCACAACAGCACGATATCGCAAAAGCGATTCGATACAGCCACGGCCTGGCGGTCCCTTCACATGGCTAGGGCCCCCTCCTTTTCGGTACGTCTTTCCTCGGACATGCTCCGGTGGGCGCGAGAACAACAGGGTTGGACGGTGCCTGACGCGGCATCGAAGCTTGAGATCCCCGATAGCCACCTATACGCCCTGGAACAGGGTCAGGCCGACCTTACTTACAGCGACCTCATAAAGATCGCGGAAAAGTACCGGCAGCCGATATCGGCTTTCTTTCGCAGCAAGACTCCGCCAACAAAGAAGACCCCCCCTGACAGGAGGTCCTCGAAGCCGGCCGGGGACATCTCGCTGCTCGGCCGTGAGGCCATCGCCACCGCAAGGCGGCTGCAATATCTCTTGGGCGAGGCGCTCTCGGCCACCGGTGAGACCCCGCCCAAGTTCGGCCTTTCCGCTCATTTGAACGTGAACCCGGCTCGCGCCGCGGCCAGCGCACGGGAAGCGCTTGGCGTATCTGTAGCCGAACAGCTCGGCTGGGTGAACGAGAACGTTGCTCTGAAGCAGTGGAGAGCGAGGATTGAAGGGCTGGGGGCGGCTGTCTTTCAACTGAAGCTGCCCAATGATGAGTTTCGCGGGCTTTCTATTAGCGATCACCCGACGTGCATCGTTATCGGCACGGGCGACTCGGCAACTGGCAAGGCTTTCACCCTCTTCCACGAGGCCGCGCATCTGGCGCTGCACCAGTCAAGCTTGTGCAACCCGTTCCTAGAGGGCACAGACCAGCAACAGATTGAGGGCTGGTGTAACACGTTTGCGGGCGCCGTCCTCATGCCACCTGAGTTGCTGGCCGCTCAAGAAGCCACCTTAAAGCGGCTGCCTGCTAGCCCCAATGCTGCCGCTCCTGTCATTGAGAAGACCGCACGTTCCTTCAAGGTCAGCCGTTACGCTCTAATGACCAGGCTGCTCGTGCTCGGTTGGATTCAGCGGCAGCAATACTCCGACTTGGTTGAGTTCATGCAGTTGGCCAAGCCAGAAAAGAGTTTCGGTCGAAGTCCGGCGGAGGCAATCTCCGCGAAGCGGTGCCTGAACCGCTGTGGGAACCATTTTGTCAGCACGGTTCTGGGTGGGCTAAGAAAGGGTGTTCTCGACATCGGCTCAGCGTCGTCCTTTCTTGGAACGAAGCCCGAGCATCTCTCGACGCTTGGTAGGCTCTTAGCCCGGTGACCAAAACAATCTACTTCATCGACGCCTGCTCTTGGTCTGAGCTCATCAGGCGCTATTCCACGTCCAAGTATCCCGCAATCAGCAAAGCGATCGAGAGGCTTATCTCCGATGGCCGAATCATCAGCCCGCACGAAGTGTACAACGAATTGTGCCTGAACTTCGGGATGAAGGACTGGGCTCAGGACCACAAGGCGACATTTCGACACCCGAGCCTAAAAGAGGTAGACGCACTGACGCGCATTCTGACGAAGCTCCCCGACGCGGCGACAGTGAATAGACCCTACGATTCCGATCCGTGGCTGGGCGCCTTTGCCTTGAATCACGCCGAAGAGCAGCAGGGCCTCTTGGTAGCGTCCGAGAAGGCAATCGTCGTCAGCGAGGACAACAAGGCCGTCAAGCTCATCTGCGACTCGTTCCATCTACCCCAGATCTCAATCTTCGACCTCTTGGTCAAAGAAGGCATCGTGACCATCGGAGAGCCCTCCCACAGCAGGCCCTAGGCGAGCATCACGTTGTTGCCGCGCGTGGTCTTAACGCGGTCGAGCTTCAGGCGCAGCAGAAACTGACGTTCCCGCCGCAGTGGAGTGCGTCCCGCTCCCGAAGGTGTGAAAATAGTATTTGACCGTCATCGAGCTCGCATGGCTAGCCGATGGAAGCCCCTCCGCTTTCCTGCTCCTCGGCGTGGTGACGAATGTCCTTGCCCAGGACCATGAAGATCACGTCCTCGGCTATGTTGGTGGCGTGGTCGGCGATGCGCTCGAGGTTCCTGGCGATGAGGATCACGTCGAGGGCCCTTTGGATGGTGGAGGCGTCGGACTGCATGAGCGCGACGAGCTCGTTGAAGGTCTGACTCTTGAGGCGGTCCTCCTCGTCGTCGCGGCCGATGACCGACCGGGCCAGCTCCACGTCGCGGCGGGAGAAGGCGTCGAGGCTGTCCTTGAGCATCTCGACGGCTAGCTCCACCATGCGGGGAATGTCCCCCGGCTTGATCTTGGGAAGGCGGCAGAGATAGGCGGCGGTCTCCGAGATGTTGACGGCCTGGTCTCCGATGCGCTCGAGGTCCGAGTTGATCTTCAAGGCCGCGGCGATGAGGCGCAGGTCCCCGGCCGCGGGCTGGTGGAGCGCGATGAGCCGCAGGCAGAGCTCGTCTATCTCTATGTGGAGGCGGTTGACCTTCTCCTCGCCGCGGAGCACGTCCTGGGCGTAGGACTCCTGGCGCTCGGTGAGCTCCTTGACAGCATAATGGATCATCTCCTCGCAGAGCGATCCCATCTCGAGCAGGCTCGCCCGAAGCCCCTCCAAGTCCTCGTCGAAATGCCTTTTGAGCGTCATGATTTACCCGAAGCGGCCCGTGATGTAGTCCTCTGTCCTCTTGTCGGAGGGCTTGGTGAACAGCTGGTGCGTACGGTTCAATTCTATCAAATCGCCCATGAGCAGGAAGGCGGTGGAATCGGACACCCGGGCCGCCTGCTGCATGTTGTGGGTGACGATGACTATGGTCAAATGCGGCTTGAGCGCGAGCAGAAGCTCCTCGATGCGGGCGGTCGCGATGGGATCGAGGGCCGAGCAGGGCTCGTCTAGAAGAAGGACTTGGGGCTCGACAGCCAGGGCCCGGGCGATGCAAAGCCTCTGCTGTTGGCCTCCGGAGAGGCCCAGGCCCGGCTCGGAGAGCTTATCCTTCACCTCGTCCCAGAGAGCGGCCTTGCGCAAGCTATCCTCGACTTTCTCGGCGATCCTGCCGCGGTCCCCGATCCCGTTCAAGACCAAGCCCGCGGCCACGTTCTCGGAAATACTCATGGTGGGGAAAGGGTTGGGGCGCTGGAAGACCATTCCCACCTTGCGGCGCAAGACCGCGGGGTCGAGGGATAGGACGCTTCTCCCTTCAAGGAGTATCTTCCCCCCCATCGTGGCCCCGGGGACGTTCTCATGCATGCGGTTGAGGCACCGGATCAAGGTGGATTTGCCGCGGCCCGAGGGCCCGATAATGGCGGTCACCTGCTTGCCGTAAAACGAAAGGCTCACGTCCTTGATCACGGCGTGCGCGCCGTATCCGGCCCGAAGCGCCTTGACCTCCATGGAAACAGTTCTATCTTCTGGGATCATCGGCATTTAATGCGAAACTCCCGTGGAAGGCTTTAGAAAATAGCGGGCTCCGGCGTTGATAGCCAGGACCAAGCCCATGAGGATCAGGGCCGCGGCCCAGGCCTGGCGGTGCCAGTCCTCGTAAGGGGCTATGGCGTAGGTGAATATGGTGTGCGGGAGCGAAGCCATAGGTTCAAGCAAGCCGTTGTCCCAGAAGCGGTTGCCGAAGGCGGTGAAGATGAGGGGCGCTGTCTCGCCCGCGATGCGGGAAACAGCCAAGAGGGCTCCCGTGATGAGGCCCCGGCCGGCCGTGGGGATGACGATGAAGAGGATGACTCTCCAGCGCGGGATGCCCAGGGCCAATCCCGCCTCCCGGATGGACAGGGGCACCAGGCGCACGAACTCCTCGGTGTTGCGCAGAACGATCGGGATCATGATGGCGGCAAGAGCCGCGCTTGCCGACAAGGCGCTGAAGCGCTTCATGGGCATGACGATCAATGCGTAGGCGAAGATGCCTATGACTATCGAGGGAACGCCGCTCAAGACGTCCGCGGCGTAGCGGATACAGAAGCCCGCGAGGCCTCGGCCGTACTCGGCCAAGTAAACCCCGCCAAGGATCCCCACCGGAATTCCCAGGGCGCTCGCCAAGCCCACGATCTTGACCGAGCCCAGGATGGAGTTGGCGATGCCGCCTCCGGTCTCCCCCACGGGCTTGGGCAGGCGGGTAAAGAAGCTCCAACTGAGCGAGGAGAAGCCTTTATAAGCGATGTAGCCCAGGATACAGAACAGACTGAGTATGGAGACTCCGGCGCAAACGGCCGTGGCCGCGAACATGATCTTGTTGACTCTCTGGCGTTTTTTCAACGAGTCCCGGACGGGCATCAGGCCCTCTCCCCCTTTTTGACCGCCTGGTCAATGAGAAGCCGGGCCAAACCGTTCATGACGATCGTGATCGCCAGGAGCGCCAAGCCCATCGCGATGAGGGCCTCCAAATGAAGGTCCCCCACGGCCTCGGAGAGCTCGTTGGCGATCACCGAGGCCATGCTGTAGGCTGGATCCAAAAGCGAGGCGGAGACGCGGGGAACATTGCCGATCACCATGGTAACGGCCATGGTCTCCCCCAAGGCGCGGCCCAGGGACAAAAACACGGCCCCGGCGATGCCGGAGCGGGCGTAGGGCAGGCTCACGCGGCGCACGGTCTCCCAATGGGTGGCGCCAAGGGCCAGCATACCCTCCTTGAGAGGCCGGGGCACGCTCAAGAGGACTTCCCGGGTGATGCTCGTGATATAAGGCAGTATCATCAAGGCAAGTATGCCCCCGGCCGTCAGCAGTCCCACGCCGTAGGGCTCCCCGCGGAAGAATGGGAGAAAGCCCAGGAACCGGGTGAGCGTCGGCTCGATCGAACGCACCGCGGGCACCAGAATGAAGATGCCCATGAGCCCCAAGATCACGCTCGGCACGGCCGCCAGAAGCTCGATAAAAAAGCAGCATATGTCCGAGATTTTCCTCGGGGCCAGCTCCGCCAGAAAGATGGCCGAGCCGATGCCCAAGGGAGCGGCGATGGCCAGGGCCAAAGCCGAGGACATTAATGTTCCGTAAATGAAGGGGAGAGCCCCGAACTGCTCAGCGACCGGGTCCCAGACCGAGGTCCATAGGAAGGAGAAGCCGAACTCCTTCCATATCTTCAGGGACTTGGCGGCCAGCTCGCAGGCCAGGGCCAGCGCCAGGGCGACAACGAAAAGCCCGAAGCCCAGGAGCAGGAGCTTGAAAAGCCGATCGCCGGCCTGCTCGCGCGGGCCGGCGCCGCTTTCGAGACCGTCACTTGATGGTTTCAATAGTTCCCTCGACCATCTTTTTCACGGAATCCGGCAGGGGTGCGTAACCCAGGTTAGGCGCCATGCCCTGGCCGTCCTTGAGCATCCAGCGCAGGAAGTTTTTCAGAAGCTTCCCCTTGCCTGCCGAATTATTCTGATAGATGAGGAGCCAGGTGAAGGTCGAGATGGGGTACGCCCCATCGCCGGGGGCGTCCGTGATGGAGACGCGGTAATCCTTGGGCATGGTCTTGGCGGCTCCGGCCGCGGCCGCGCTCACCGAGGGAAGATCGGCCTTGACGAACTTCCCGGCCTTGTTGCGCATAGAAGCGTACTCCAAATCGTTTTGCTTGGCGTAGATGAGCTCCACGTAGCCGATGCTGTTGGGCGTCTGCTTGACCAGCCCCGCCACCCCCTCGTTGCCCTTGCCGCCCAAGCCCGCGGGCCAATTGACCGAGGTCCCGAGGCCCACTTTCTTTTTCCACTCCGGGCTGACCTTGGACAGATAGTCCACGAAGCAATAGGTCGTGCCCGAGCCGTCCGCGCGGCGCACCACGGCAATCGGCGCGTCGGGGAGCTCCAGGTCCGGGTTGAGCTTGGCCAGGGCGGGATCGTTCCAGCGCTTGATCTTGCCGAGGAAAACGTCGGCCAAAACGTCTCCGCCCAGCTTCAAGCCCGAGATTCCCTTTATGTTGTACACCGGCACCACAGCGCCCAGCACCGTGGGGATGTGCAGGAGTTTGCCGTCCACCTTGAAGAGCTGCTTGTCGGCCATGGGGCCGTCCGTGGCGCCGAAGTCCACGGTGCGTTCCGTGATCTGGCGGATGCCGCCCCCCGAGCCGATGGACTGGTAGTTGATCTGGAGGTCGGGCTTGAGCTTATGGTACTCGTCGAACCACTTGGAGTAGATGGGGTACGGGAAGGTCGCCCCGGCCCCGTTCAAGGTGGTGACGCTTTCGGCGGAGGCCATCGCGGCGCAGGACAAAACGGCCAGCCACAGGCCCGCTTTTTTTATCGTCATTCTTCTCATCGAATTTCTCCTAGATTATATATTCGCCTAGAATTTGACCGACATGTCTATCTGGAGTCGGTTGACGGCCTTGTCCCCGGGATTGAACTGGGTGTCTATGGTCTCGGTGACGAAATACTTGGCCTTGAGCTGCATCCAGTCGGTCGGCGCATAGGCGGCCCAGAAGATGTGCCCTCTGCGGTTGGTCCCGCCGTCGCCAAAGTCGGAATCGGCGATGTCGGCCATGGTCGCGTCGGTCTGCGCGTATTTCTTGAACCAAGCGGCCTCCCAGGTGCCTGCCGCCTTGGCTCTTCCGAGAACGGCTCCGATTTGATAGCCGTCGCGGGCTTGAGGGCAGGGGGTTCCCGCCGGGCAAACCGCGGCCACCGAGGACAAATCGCCCCGGGCCCTGAAGTTGCGGGCCACTGTGGCCTGGAAGCTTATCGGCATTCGGCCGATCCAACTCGAAAACTCTCCGGTGAGCTCCCCCACGCCGAAGCGGTTGGCCTGGAGGGTTCCCGCACGCCGGTTGCCGTCCTGCACCGCGGCAGCGCCCAGATTGCCGCGGTTCTCGTTGGACCACTTATGGTAGGTCCCGGCGAGCCTCATGCGGCTCTCCAAGGGCAGGCGCGTCTCGGCTCCCAATTGCTGGGAGAAAAGCCATGGGTTCTTGCTCGTGTTGCCGTTCTCGCTCACGGCCATTTGAAGGGCGTTGCCGAAGACCGTCACGCCCGCCTCGGCAAAGAGCCACTCCCCTCCCTCGGCAAATCCCTCGGGGCTCACGTCATCGTCCCAGATAAGATCCGATGAGTAAGTCCTCCAGAGCAGATTCTGCATCTTGCCCGAGGCCAGGTACGCGGAGCCCCGCTCCGAGACCGCCGGGGTCCAATGAAGGAAGGCCTGGTCTATGAAGATATTCTTCTGGCTCGACATCCCGGTGTAGGTCTGGTTGGTGGAGACCTGCTCGCCGGTGCCGGAGGCCAGGCGGAGCTTGGCCGAGAGATCATGGGGCAGTTGCATCTCAGCACCCAAGCGCAGGCGCAGGCGGTTGCGGTTGCGGTCCGTGGTGCCCAGGCCTCGCTTGTTGAAGTTCTCATGGCGCAGGCGCAGGTCGCCGCCGAACTTGATGGACTGGATATGCTCGCTCAGCTTGATCTTGTCCGCTTGAGCGTAAGCCCCGGTCGAGGCGGCCCAGAGGGCGAACCACGCCAGGAAAATCCCCGCCGGTCTTTTTTGCGTTTTATTCATGGCATACATGATACGCGAAGCGAACCTAAGGCATCCATATCAGGATAGTTATTTGCGCGTGACAGGAGCGTGACACGCTACAGAGGAAGGGTGAAGAAAAACGAGGAGCCCTCTCCCGGAGCGCTTTCCACCCCGGCCGAGCCGCCGTGGCTCTCTACGATGTGCTTGACGATGGCAAGGCCCAGGCCCGTCCCTCCCAATTCCCGGGAGCGCGCGTCGTCCGCTCGGTAGAAGCGCTCGAAGACGCGCGGGAGATGCTCGCGGGCCATGCCGGGGCCGGTATCCGAAACCACGACCTTGAGGAACTTCCCCTCCACGGCCGCGGAAATTTCAACCCGACCTCGCTCGCGGTTGAACTTGATGGCGTTGTCGATGAGGTTGGCAAGCACCTGCTTTATCTGGGAACGGTCCGCCCTGACCTCGATGGGAACCGCCTCGGCCTCCACATGCACTCGGATTTTTCTTCGCTCGGCCATGGGGGCCAGGCTCGCCGCGGCCTCGCAGGCCAGGACCAGGATCGAGACAGGCACCTTGACCGGCAAGCGGTGACCGGCTTCGATGGCGGACAAATCCAGCAGATCCTCCACCAAGGCCGAGAGGCGTTCCGCCTCCCTCTCGATGCCCTCCACGAACTCCGGCCCGTGCTCGGAGTCCTTAAGCCCCCCCTCGCGCAAAGTTTCGGCAAAGCCTCGGATCGCGGCAAGCGGAGTCCTGAGCTCGTGAGACACATTGGCCACGAATTCCCGGCGCATCCTCTCCAAACGACGCAAACGGGTAATATCATGAAGGACGATCAAGGCGCCGCGGCCTTGGCCCTCGAGTACCAAGGCCACGGCATGGGCCTCGAAAATCTTCTCCTCTGGTGTGAAAACCGTCACCTCCTCGCTTCTCCCGGTCCCTTCCTTCATAACCTCCGAGAGCAGCTCCTGCAAGCGGGCGTGGCGCAAAATCTCCACGAAGGGCCGCCCCAGAGCCGCTCCGCGATCCGCCGAGAAAAGCGCGGCGAGGGCGGGGTTCAGTGCGATGATGAGACCGTGGGAGTCCACCCCCACTATGGCCTCGGCTATATTGGAAAGCACAGCGGAAAGCTGGAGCCGCTCCTTGGAGAACTCGGACCAGGAAACCGAGATTTTCTCGGCCAGATTATTGATCAACTCCCCGAGCTCGGGGTCGCCGGCGGGCAGGCGCCTCACCCGAGCCGATCGGTCGCCGAGACCCAGGCGCTCGACCACCCCGAATATCTCGCGCAAAGAAGCGGCCAAGGAAGAACAGTGCCGCCATATCCCAAGCGCGCAGGCTCCCAGGAGGCCCAGCCAAAACAAAGGCAGGAACGCAGAGGCCGCGGCCAGGATGAGGCATAGAAGGATCCCGATCCGGGCCTTGAATCGGCCCAAGGTGGGCGCCGTCATTTAGTCGACGTCAAGCCGGTAGCCCACGCCCTTGACCGTGACGACCCTCTTGGCCTCGGGGCCCAGCTTATCGCGCAGGCGCGTGATATGCTGGTCCACGGTGCGGGTGTCTATCTCCATGGATTGGTCGTAGCTCCAAACCTTCTCCAGGAGCTGGTCCCTGGTCAGGACCTTGCCCCGGGCCTGGAAAAGGCAATGTAGAAACTCAAACTCCTTGAAGCGCAGGGCCAGGGGCCTGCCGCCCAGGCGGCACTCGCGCTTGCCCAAGTCGAGCTCGAGCTTACCCACCCTCAGGACGTCCGCGGGCAGATCCGCCACCGAGGCACGCCTGAGGATGGCCTTGACCCGGGCCAATAGCTCGCGGACGCTGAAAGGCTTGGTGACGTAGTCGTCGGCGCCCATCTCCAGGCCCAGTATCCGGTCCACCTCCTCCTTGCGGGCCGTGAGCATCAGGATGGGGGTCCGGGAGCCTTGCCGCGCGGCCTTGCAGAACTCAAAGCCGTTGAGTTTTGGAAGCATCAAGTCCAATATGGCGAGATCGGGATTCTCCTTGCGGAATGCCTCCAGGCCCGCCTCGCCGTCGAAACATGAAACGACCGCGTACCCCTCTTTCTCAAGATTGTAGCGCAGGACCTTGGCGATGTTCCTATCGTCCTCCACGACCAGGATTTTCGCCTTGGACATATTGAAAACTATATACCATTTAAATGACACGCCCATGACACGCCTCTCCAAGAGGCGGCGAGGCGCGTTAATTTCATATTATTACAGCCGATGAAGACGCTGCAGCTCTACCTCTCGGACTTAAAGGAGCTCCTTCAAAGCAATGAGTTCATCTCGGCGCGCACCTGCCTCAAGGAAATCAGCCCGATCGACCTCGCCGAGGGCTGGCAGCATTTCTCGCCGGATGAGCGGGTGGCCTTGTTCCGCCTCTGCACGCGCCAGAGGGCCATACAGCTCTTCGAGGAGCTCGACAAGGAGGAGCAGGTGGATCTTATCAACCACCTTCAAAAGGAGGACGCCGAAAAGCTCCTGCAGGAGCTAGACCCGAGCCAGACCAGCCGCATGGTCCGCGGCCTGCCCCCCCATCTTATCCGGCACTTGACCGGGATCATGCAGAAGGGAAGCCAGGAGCTCGTGCAGAAGTACCTCGAGTACCCCCCCAAGACCGTCGGGGCCCTCATGCGCGGGCGCTACATCGTGCTCGACCCCAAATGGAACTGCAAGCAGGCCCTGGAGCGCGTGCAGTTCTCCACGCGCCTGCGCCGCATCGAGGAGACTTACCTCGACACCTTGATGGTGGCCGACGCCGAGGGCCAGCTCCTGGGAACGGTGAGCCTCAAGTCCCTGGTCGTGGCCCCGCGGGATATGCCAGTGCGGGAGCTCATGGATCCCTCCCCGGCGACCTTGTCCCCGGAGATGGACCAGGAAGAGGCGGTCAAACTCTTCGGCAAGTACAAGCTCAAAAGCGCGCCGGTCACGACCTCGGAGGGCAAGCTCATGGGAGTCGTGGTCTACCGCGACATATTCGAGGTGGCCCGAGAGGAGGTGGAAGAGGACTTCGCCAAGATGGTCGGCTCCCAGGCCGGGCTCTTGTCGCACTCCGCCTTCGACATCGCCCGGGTGCGCCTGCCGTGGCTCGTGGCGACCTGCGTGGGCGAGCTTTTGGTCTCGGCCATCATCAAGCATTACGAGCTCACCCTCTCCAAAGTGGTGGCCTTGGCCACCTTCATCCCCTTGATCGCGGCCATGGGAGGAAACGTCGGGGCCCAAACCGCGACCGTGATGGTGCGGGGACTGGCCACGGGCGAGGTCAAGGAAGACGACGAGACGGGCACCATTCTAAAGGAGGTGGCCGTCGGAATGATGATCGGGGCGGTGTACGGCCTTCTCGTGGGAATGTCCGCCGAGATTTTTTACGGAGGCCGCTACGGCTGGAAATTCGCCTGGGTGGTGGGAATCGGGATGTTCGTGTCCATGACCTCGGCCGCCACGGCCGGGTCCATAGAGCCGCTCATCTTCCGCAGGCTCGGCATAGATCCGGCCACCGCCACGGGCCCCCTCATCACGACGTTCACGGATCTTTTGAGCACGATCGTCTACTTTTCGCTGGCGACCTACCTCTTAATGTGACTATTCTCCGGGAGCCTCGTCAGGCTCCTGGCCCTCATCTGCGCCGCCTTCGCCCTGGGTCGGCATTCGGCCCCGCGGCCCCATTCCCATGGGCATGCGCCCCTTGGGCCCGCGGGCCCGCTCCTTCATGCGCACCATCAGCTCGTCGAATTTCTCCTTCTGCCGAGGGTCCAGGGACTGTCGGATGCTTTCCCTGGTCTCGGCCATCATTCCCTTCATTTTCTGGCCCAAGGCCTTCATCTCGGAATGCAGCTTCTCCACCTCCGGCCGGGACTTGTCCAGGACCGCTTTGATCTTCTTCTGCTGGTCCTCGGAAAGCTCGAGCTTATCCGTGAGCTTCTTGAGAAATTCCTCCTTGAACATCTTATGCTTGCCCAGGTCCCGGGCCTCCTCCGGGCCCTCGGCCCAAGCCGCGCCGACCAAGCTCAACGCCAGAAAAGCTGCGACGAAATAGACCGCCTTTTTCATGGAATGCACCTCCTGGCAAGAGGTTAACAGACCTTGACGCCAACGGCAAGGCCTGTTAACGAGATGGCTGTGGGCAAATAGCCTTCCCCTCCGAGGAAGCCGTCTCCTCATCCGGGAAAGAAGCCTCAGGATAAAAGCGGCCGTCAACCCGCGGCTTTCGCGGTGATGTCCTGGAACAGCAGGACCGAACCCAGGCGCTTGTTCTGCTTGTCCCGGATGGGCATGCCGGAGAAGCCGATGACTACGTTCTGGCCATGGATGACAAGGCGCGCCTCCTGCCCGGCGATCGGCTCTTCGGAGCGCGCCACGCGCTCCACCGCCGCGGTCCATTGAGGCAGGTTCGGAAATATCCGAGAGACCGGGAAGAACTTCCCCATGGGCAAGGCGGCGTCCGGGCGGAGAATTCTCTCCGCCACCGGGTTCATCTCGACGAGGCTTCCCTGCGGGTCCACCACCATCACTCCCGCCGAGAGGCTTGAGATGATGGCTTCCTGGAAGGCGGCCTTGGCCTCGAGCTGGTCTATTAGGGATGCGTTCTCGAAAACGGTTCCCACCACCCGCCCGACCATGGTGACAAGATCAAGATCGGCGTCGCTGAATGCGCCGCCCCGGCGGTTCAAAAACTCGATGACGCCGATGCACTTGCCCCCCGAGAGGATGGGGGCGGCGACAAGACCCCGGGTCTTGAAGCCCGTCGCGACGTCCACCCTGCCCATGAACCTGGGGTCCTTCTGGGGATTTTCGACCCGGACCGCGCGGGAGAAAAGCGCGACCCAGCCGGCCACCCCCTCCCCCACCTTGAACTTGGCCTGGCGCAGGACCTCCACGGTAACACCGTAGGAGGCCAAGGGCTCCAAAGTCTCGTCCGGGCGGACCTTAAAAATGCTCCCGGCCTCGGCGTCGAAGGCCTTGGAGATGGTGCTTAAGACGACGTCGGCCAGCTCAGTCTCGGAGGAAAGGTGGTGGGTTTTCTCGATGACGTCGGTGAGCACTTGAAAATGAAAAATCCCCAACGCCATAGCTCATTTTTAGCATATTTCCCGGAGCGTGAAGAGGCTCCAACGCGGCCAACCCGTCATTGTTCCCCGTGCAGGACCCCTCGCCAAGCATTGCGAGAACCGCGCCGCTCGCCCAACTCTTGCTTGCGTGACTCGGCCCAAGCCATGGCGTCGCGCAAGCCTTCCTGGTTGGCGATCTCCCAGGAAAGATCCTCTCCGGGCACGATCTTGCCCAGGCGCTCGACCACCGGGCGCGCGCGCTCCATCCATCCGGAAGTCTTGGGGCCGTGATTAAGCACGATTTTCCAGGCCAGGCGCTGATCAAAGCCCTTCGCTTTTAGTTCCAGCACCGTGGAGTGCGAATTGTAAATCCACGTGTCGAAATCAGAGTGTTTGAGGAGGGATGGGACATGGGCGCGGGAAAGTCCGGTGTCACGCAGCATCTGGTCTAGAACCCGGGCCGGAACCAAGCGCTCGAGGGCGGCCTCAATCTGGGGTTTCGTAAACCGCCTCGTTTCATAGTTCCGGATGAGAATCCGGATGCGTTCGGCGATCCTCAACCTGACGTCCCTGCCGATGCGGCGATAATCCGTTTCATAGAGGAGCTTGATATCATCATGCTGCAGCACGCCCCAGGCCTCGATGCGATACAGAGAACCGGGTCTGAGCCTGGCCAGGGCGTGGGCCGCGATCGCCGCGTAATCGGGATCGATGCCGTAGGATTTAAAGGCTTCCTCGAATTCGGGGGTATAATTGTCGGTCCTCACGCTTTTCCCGGCCCTCTGACCCAATTCCGAGTCATCCTCCTTTTTCAAGTCGATGACGCCCCTTAAGACGGCCCTTAGGGAATACGTCTCGCCGAAAATCCGGCGCTGGAGCTCTATTCTCTCAACAGTGCCCATCTTTGGGTGTAAGGAGCCGTGGCCCTGGTTGAAGAGATATTGAGCCAAAACCTCGGACCTGCCCCGCAGGGACTTGAGTACCTCTCTGGCTAGGGCGATTTTTTCTGGAGCGGCGAAGCCCAGAAGAAAATCCTCGCTAAAACGGACCACGGCGGGAAAAACGCCAAAACCAGGCAAGCCCGAACTCATCATGTCAGCCAAACGGGACGCGACCAGAAAGACCGGTTCTTTGTCCTCATCGGACAAAGGACTCCGATCATCAAGCGCGAGGTATTCCAGATGATCCATGGCCGCCTTGAGGGGTTCTTCCAGCTCGGCAGGGACGGGCTTGAGCTCGATCTTTGGGATCAGGAGCATGGCGGAGCCCCGACCGATGGCGGAAACCGGCGCCGCCGGGGCTTGCATGCGCAAAGCCCGGCCGGAATACATTCTCTCCGCTGCGAGATCGGCCCCACCGGGATTTTCCTCCGCCAAGCCGCGCCGCATCGCGGCGGAGCCCGCGGCGAGGCTCCAGGTCGCGGCCTTAATCCGGGCTGCGGGGACCAGGCGCAGGGCCGATCCCAAGGGACCGGGAATGACGCCCACGGCAAGGGCGGCCGGAGCCTGGGCGGCGAACTCGGCTTGGCTTAAAACCCGGGCATGGAGATTGCCTCCGGCCCAGGCGTCCAGGCAGGGGCAGGATAGGAGGAAAACGGCGAGTACCGACCGCACCTATGTAGGATATCACGACTCAGCACCCCGGAGATGGGACCTTCGGGCAGGAAAGGGGGGCCAAGGGGCCTACCTGGCGCCGGACGAAAGGCCTACCAAAGCGCAGGCGGCCAAGGCCGCGGTCTCGGCGCGCAGGACGCGCGGCCCAAGTCCCACGAGAATGACGCCACGGCTCTGCGCCAGGCCAGCCTCATCCTGGGAGAAACCTCCCTCGGGGCCGATGAATAGATTGACGCGAAGTCGGCCGGGCGAGGCTTGTCTTGCCCGGGCAAGCTCCTCCCCTAGTTTGGGAGCGGCGGCCCCCGAGAGCCTTTCCCAAGCCAGGAAGCTCGCCCCTTGCCCGGCGCAATCCTCGAGCGCCCGGCTAAAATCGAGCGGCTCCCGAAGCTCCGGGAGCTCCGCCCTTTGGCATTGCTTGGCCGCGGCCATGAGGATGCGCCTCCAGCGCTCCATTTTGGACTCGATCCGCTTATTGTCCCGCAACAGGACGACGGAGCGCGGCGTCAGGATGGGAATGAAGCGGTCCACGCCGAGCTCGGTGCCCTTCTCCAGGATCCATTCCCAGGCCTCGGCCTTGAGAAGCCCCTGATGGAGCCAAAGCTCCGCGGCGCTCTCCGGTTCGGCGGCGGGCAGAAAAGAGAGGATCGCGCCCGATAGCGAACCATCGCCATTTATGCGCTCGATTCTTCCCTCGAAGCGCCGGCCCCGGCCGTCGAAAAGCTGAAGGACCTCTCCGACCTTGCGGCGCATCACGACCACTATGTGGCGGGCCTCCGGGCCTTCGATGCGGAATTTATCGCCCGAGAGGGATGTCGGAGGCACGAAAAACTGGGACATTAGGGCCTTAGTCCGTCCCGAAAATTTTCTTAAAAATCCCTTCCTGCCTACCATCGGAGGGGCTCGACTCGCCGTCCTCGCGCAGGCTCTTGGCGAAATCCTCGAGAAGCTGTTTTTGATGAGGAGTGAGATCCTTGGGCACGGAAACCTTGATCTTGACCAGGAGGTCGCCGTGGCCTCGGCCGTGGAGCTTGGGCATGCCCTTGTCTCGCACGCGGAGCATAGCCCCATGCTGCACCCCGGCGGGCACCTTGATCTTGGTGCGCTCCCCGTCCAATCCCATGATCTCGAAGGTCGTTCCCAAGGCCGCGTGGGCGATGTCCACCGAGGACTCGGTGACGAGGTCGTCCTCCTTGCGTTCAAAGCGCGGGTCTGGTTTTAAATGGACGAGGACATAGAGGTCCCCGGGCGGGCCGCCGCGGCCCCCCGCCTCGCCCTCCCCGGAGATGCGCAGCGTGGCGCCCTCGTAGATTCCGGGAGGAATCTTGACGGTGAGGCTCGCTTGCCGGCGCGCCCAGCCAGTCCCGCGGCAGTCCTTGCAGGGATTATCCACCACCTGGCCTTCCCCACCGCAGTGGCTGCAGGTCTGGGTCATGGTAAAGAACCCCTGGGAAAACTGCACGCGCCCGGTGCCGCGACAGTAAGGACAGCGCTTGGTCCCAGAAGCTCCCTTGGCCCCGCTTCCCCGGCAAGTGGCGCAGGCTTCTATGCGCTCGAACTTCAAGGGAACCTGGGCGCCGTGGTAGGCCTCCTCAAGGGACAGCTCTACCTCGTACTTGAGGTCCTTGCCGCGCCGCGGGCCGCCGCGCCGGCCTCCGCCCCCCTCGCCGAAAAAGCTCTCGAAAAGATCCCCGAAGACCTCGCCCACGTCCACGCCACCGGTCCCGAAGGGGTTGGCCCCGCCGAAGCCCTGCCCCGCCCCGGCCGCGCCGGAAACGCCGGCTTCTCCGTAATGGTCGTAGAGCTGTCTCTTCTTGGGGTCGGAGAGCGTCTCATAGGCCGAGTTGATTCTTCGGAAGCTCTCCTCCGCATCCTTGTTGCCGGGGTTGCGGTCCGGGTGGTACTTCATGGCGAGCTTTCGGTAGGCGGACTTGATTTCCGCCTCCGAGGCGTTGCGGGGAACGCCCAGCAAACTGTAGTAATCGTCAGGCATCTAGTGATTTAGTCCTTCTTCTCATCGTCCACCACTTCCGCGTCCACCACGCCCTCTCCCTTGCCCTTGGCCGCTCCCGCGGTCTGGGCCTTGGCCGCCTCGGACTTGTATATCTCCTCGGCGAGTTTGTGGGAGGCCTTCAAAAGCTCCTCCTTGGCCTTGTTGATGCGCTCGAGATCCTCTCCCTTGAGAGCCTCCTTGAGCTCTGAGATCCCGCGGTCGATGGAGGCCCGATCCTCCTGGGGCACCTTGTCGCCATGCTCCTTCAAGGCCTTTTCGGAGGTGAAAAGCACCGAGTCCGCCTCGTTCTTGGCCGCGACCTTCTCCTTGAACTTCTTATCCTCGTCGGAAAACTTCTCCGCCTCCTTGACGTACTTCTCGACATCCTCCTTGTTGAGCTTGTTGGGGGCCGTGATCGTGATATGCTGGGCCTTCTTGGTGCCCAAGTCCTCTGCCTTGACGCTCAGGATGCCGTTGGCATCTATGGAGAAGCTGACCTTGATCTGGGGCACGCCGCGGGGAGCCGGCGGAATCCCGTCCAAGTCGAACTTCCCGAGAGAGACGTTGTCCCCCGCCCGCGGGCGCTCGCCCTGCAGGACGTGGATGGTGACGGCCGGCTGATTGTCGGCCGCCGTCGAGAAGGTCTGGGATTTCTCGACCGGAATCGTGGTGTTGCGTTCGATGAGAGGCGTCATGACACCCCCCAAGGTTTCAATACCCAAAGTCAGCGGAGTCACATCTAGAAGGAGCACGTCCTTCACCTCTCCCGTGAGCACCGCCGCCTGGATGCCGGCTCCGGTGGCCACGCACTCCATGGGGTCGACGCCGCGCTCCACCTTCTTGCCCACGTAGTCCTCCACGAACTTCTGGACGATGGGCATGCGGGTGGGGCCTCCGACCAGGATGATCTTGGTGACGTCCGAGGTCCTGAGCTTGGCGTCGTTCAAGGCCTGGTCGATGGAGTGCTTGCAGCGCTTGACGATGGGCTCCACCAAGGACTCGAGCTTGGCCCGGGTCAGCTTCAGGGCCAGGTGCTTGGGAACATTGTCCACCGCGGTGAGATACGGCAGGTTCAAGTCCGTCTCAAAGGTCGAGGAAAGCTCGATCTTGGCCTTCTCGGAGGCCTCGCGCACGCGCTGCATGGCCATGGGGTCCTTGCGCACGTCCACGCCGGTCTCCTTCTTGAACTCCCCGGCGATGAAGTCGATCAAGGCATTGTCCATATCGGTGCCGCCGAGCTGGGTGTCGCCGGAGGTCGACACGACCTCGAAAACCCCGCCCCCGAAGTCCATGATGGTAACGTCAAGGGTGCCGCCGCCTAGATCGAAGACCATGATCTTCTCGTCCTTACCCTTCTTGTCCACGCCGTAGGCCAGGCACGCCGCGGTGGGCTCGTTGATGATGCGCACCACCTCCAGGCCCGCGATGGTCCCCGCGTCCTTTGTGGCCTGGCGCTGGTTGTCGTTGAAGTAGGCCGGGACGGTGATCACGGCCTTCTCGACCTTGTCTCCCAGGAAGGCCTCGGCGTCGCGCCTGACCTTCTGCAGGAGGAAGGCCGAGAGTTGCTGGGGCGTGTACTCCTTGCCCTGGAAGCGGTACTTGTGGTCGGTTCCCATCTTGCGCTTGAAGGCCATGAAGGTCCCTTCCGGGTTGGCCACGGCCTGGCGCCGAGCGGGCTCGCCCACCAAGAGCTGGCCGTCCTTGGCGAAAGCCACGTAGGACGGGAAGGCCTTGCCGCCGATGGAGGTCCCCTCCGCCGACGGGATGATGGTGGACTTTCCACCCTCCATCACGGCCGCGGCCGTGTTTGAAGTTCCCAAATCAATGCCTATGATCTTGCTCATTGTCTCCTCCTGCTACGTTGCGGGGGTCTCCTTATTCTTGGCGATGCGGACCTTGGCCGGACGGAGCACCTTGTCCTGGAGCATGAAGCCGGCCTGGAGAACGTCCACGACCGTGCCCTCCTCCAAGTCTTCCCGCTCCACCGCGCCCAGGACCTCGTGCTGATAGCTGTCGTAGGGCTTCCCGACCGGGTCCATGGCCGCCACGCCTTCTTCCTTAAAAATCTTCTCGAACTCCTTGAAAATCCCCTCCATCCCCTTGGCGAGTTCGGTTTGGGCCTGGACCTGTTCGTGCGCCCGTTGGAGGAGGTCGTAGATCGGGAGCAGCTTCAAGAGGACCTCGGCCCTGCCCAGGCGGTAGAACTCGGGCTTCTCCCGATCCACCCTCTTGCGGTAATTCTCGAATTCGGCCTTGAGCCTTATGAGCTGGTCGTAATAATCGGCCTTGGGCGCGGCCTCCGGCTTGGCCTGGGCTGGATCAGTCATCGCCGCTCTCCACGTCCCAGGACTGTATCTTGCGCGAGACGATGTCGCTCATATACTCGACAAGACTCATCATGCGCGAATACTCCATGCGCTTGGATCCGAGAATGCCTAACACCCCCATGATCCGGCCCTTATGCTCGTAGGTCGTGGTGACGAGGCTGAAGGGCCCGAGCTCGGGGATGCCGCTCTCTTGTCCGATGCGCACGCGCGACTGCAAGGGCTTTCCCAGCCCCTTCTCCTCCTTAAGGCGGTGGGAAAGCTCCTCCTCCATAAGCCCGGCCAGGGCCTCCTTTTCCGAGATCACCCTGAGCAAAGATTGCAAAGTATGGAAGTCCCCCAGATCCTCGGCTTGGCTCAGGATATTGTCGGCGCCTTCCACATAAAGAGCCTCTGGAACAATGACATGCCCGACTTCCTTCAGAAGCTCCCCGGCCAAGGCCGTGAGCTCCCGGAACTCCGTCTCCATTTGCGCGAGCTTGGCCATCACCGCGGCCTGGGCTTCCTGGACGCTGCAGCCCTTGATATTGTCGTTCAAGAAGCGGTTGAGCATGTTGATCTGCCGCGCCGAAGGGGCGAATGCCACCTGGATGGGCCAATGCCGGACCATGCCCGCCTCCGTCACGAGGATGCCGAGCACGTTGCGTCCGCCTAGATGGATAAGCTCCAGGCGCTTCAAGGCGTGGTTGCGCATCTTGGGCGAGAGCACCAGGCCCGCCCCGTGGGAGATCTTGGAGAGGAGTTTCGATGTCTCCGAAAACAAGGTGTCCATTTCCTCGATGCGATTGCGGTATTGCCTCTCGAGCTTCTCCTTCTCGTCGGAGGCCAGTCGCTGGACGTCGATCAAGTAATCCACGTAAAACCGGTACCCCTTGTCCGTCGGCTCGCGTCCCGCCGAGGTATGGGGATGGAAGAGATAGCCCTCCTCCTCCAGCTCCTGTAGAATGCTGCGGATCGTGGCGCTGGAGAGATTCATCCCAGCCTCGTCTGCGATCACGGAGGAGGACACGGGCCGGGAATGCTTGATGTAATAATGAATCACCCACTGGAGCAGGCTTTTTTTGCGCTCTTCGACGACTTCCGGCTTGAGCTGGCGCATCGGGTTTCTAAATTAGCAGTTAAATAGTTCGACTGCTAATATTATAGCCTAAGGCCCCTCCCCTGTCAAACGGGAACGGCGGAGAACTAAGGCCCTAACGGTGGACCAGCTCTTTGAGCTTGTGGCCGACGATGACTTCGTCGATGATGCCGTAGGTCTTGGCCTCGTCGGCGGACATGTAATAGTTGCGCTCCATGTCGCGCGTGATCTTCTCCATGGGTTGGCCGGTGTGCTTGGCCATGATCTTCTCCAGGGTAGTCCGGGTGTAGGCCATCTCCTTGGCCTCCACCACGATATCGGTGGCTTGTCCCGAGATCCCCCCCACCAAGGGCTGGTGGATCATGATACGCGACTGGGGCAGGGCGAAACGCCTGCCCCGGGTTCCGGCCGCGAGGATCACGGCGCCGAAAGACATGGCCATGCCCATGCAGATGGTGGTGATGGGCGACTTGATGTATTGCATGGTGTCGTAGACCGCCAGGCCCGCAGTGACCATGCCCCCGGGAGAGTTGATGTAGAGATTGATGTCCTTGGTGCTGTCGTCGGACTCCAGATAGAGGAGCTGGGCGATGAGGATGTTGGCGGAATCCGTGGTGAACTCCCCCTCGTAGCCCCCGACGAAAATGATGCGGTCCTTGAGCAACCGCGAATAGATGTCGTAACCAACTACCGCGCCCTGAGTGGCCCGCTCGATGACTTGAGGTATGATGTTCATCCTCCTATCGAAACATATTTCCCGTTTTTAGGTCAATTCGCCTTAAAACCAAGAAGGCGCAGCCTGGCGATCCACCATAATCCGCTCAAGAGCCGCGCCAGGTCGAGCTTGGTGGCTCCGGCCCTGCGCTCGGCGAACTCGATCGGGACTTCCTTGATCCGCAGCCCGGCAGCATGGGCGCGGTAAAGGGCCTCGTGCACGATGGATGGCCCGCGGGAGCTCATGGTTTCGGGATGGATGCCTTGGAGGGCCCGGCGCGAGAAGCAGCGGAAGCCCGAATTGCAGTCGGCCGCCTCCAGACCGAGCAGGAGCCGGGCATAGGCGTTGGCCGCGCGCGTGAGAACCCTCCGCCTCCAGGATCTTTCGGCATCCCCGCCGCCCGGGACGAAGCGCGACCCCAGGACCACGTCGCAGTGCTCAACCGCGGCAAGGAGCTCGGGGATATGCCGCGGCTCATGGGAGAAATCCGCGTCCATCTCGACCAAATAGTCGACTCCCCGGCTCAGGGCGAAGAGATAACCCTCCCGGCCCGCCAGCCCCCGGCCCCGCGGGCCGGGCCTCTCGATCAAGTGCAGCCCTGGACGGCGGCGGGCCATGTTTCTCACGAGCTCTCCCGTTCCGTCCGGGCTCTTGTCGTCCACGACCACCGCTTCCAAGCCCAGGCCCAGGCCGAAAATCCTATCGAGCAAGGGCAGGATATTCTCCCGCTCGTTGTAGGTGGGGAGCATGACCAGTATCCGCGGGCTCATTGGACAGGGACGCCCATTCCGGCCCCCAGCAGAGCCTCCGCCGCGGAGAGAAAGTCCTCCACGGGCATGTCCTCGAGACAGGGCTTGGCGCGGCCGCAGCGCGGCCGGTAGAAGCAGGAGCAGGCAGGGTCCGGGGACAGCTTGCGCCCCAGGCCGAACGCGTCAAGCTCCGAGGCGGAGCTCGGCCCCGTGAAGACGATCACGGGCCTTTCGAGCGCGGTCGCGGCGTGGAAGCACAGCGTGTCCGAGGTCACGATGAGGCCGCATGATTCCACGATGGCGGCGAAGGCCCGGACGCCGTGCCCTGTGCCGGCGTCGATCAAGGCGGCGGGGCTCCGCTCCATTATTTCCCGATTGCGCCCTTCCTCGTCCGGGCCTCCCAGCAGCAAAATAGGGCGCTTGAAGCGCCGATGCAGAGCCTCGGCCAAGGCGGCGGTGCGCTCGCAAGAAAGCTGCTTTGAAGGCCAGCGCCGGCCCGAGCCGGTGTTGATCCCGATGGGCGCCGCCCCCGCGGCAAGCCCGTGCCGCGCCGCCAAGTCCCTCGCCGCGCGCCGGTCCTCGTCGCGCAGAACCAGGATGGGCCTCGAGTCCGCGGCGCTATCCGGCAGGGGCAGGCCCAGAATGTCCAGCCACAACTTGGCATAGGAAGCCAAGTTGCGGGACTTGAGGCGGTCGGCCGCCGAATGGCCCCCGTCCAAGTCCTTGTGAAGAAGGCTCATGTCGTAATAGGGGGCGCTCGAGGGAGTGTAGCCGAGGCCCGGAACCACGCCCACGAGCTCGCCCCGGCAGGCCGCGCGCGCCAGGGCCGCGGCAGCATCGCTTTCCTCGAGGCTCAGGACCAGGTCGAATTTTCCGTTGAGGCCGTCCTCGGCGGCCTCTTCAAAGCTCAGGACGCGCTCGATCCAGGGATTGCCCTCGATGAGCGCCTTGGCCCCGGCCGCTGTCGCCCAAGCGATGCGGCACCCCGGGTAGCGGCGATGGAGGGGCTTGAGAAGGGAGGTCGTGCGCAGGACATCCCCCAACGCGGACAGCTTAACTATCAATATGTCCATGGAAGCCAGCGTTAATTGTATATAATCGACGCATGGCTCAACAGGCCGAGACGGATTTCGATTTCGCAGGCTACACCCGGCAGTCGCGCAAATCATGGAGCCAGGTCGCGGCGTCCTATGACCTTGTCAGCTCCCGCTACTTCCGCCCCATCACCCAGGCCTTCATCGCCTACGCGGAGTTGAGTCCCGGACAACGCATCCTGGACGTGGCCTGCGGCTCGGGGGCGGCATCGCTGGCGGCGGCCAAGGAAGTCGGCGACGCCGGACGGATACTGGGGGTGGACCTGGCCCCGGGAATGCTCAAGCTCGCGCGCAAGAGGGCCAAGGAGCTCCTCCTTGACTTCATTGATTTCGAGGAAATGAACGCGGAAGAACTGGCTCTTCCAAACGACTCGTTTGACGCCGTAATCTGCCAGCTCGGGCTCATGCTTTTCTCAAGGCCCGACAGGGCCCTCTCCGAGATCGTCCGAGTGGCCAAGCCCGGAGGCTCGGTCGCCTGCATGGTCCAAGGCCTGCGCGAGAGGATGCTCTTGACCGGGCTCGTCATGAAGGCCATGACCGAGCAAGCCCCCCAACTCAAGCTCCCCGGTGCGCCCAGCCTCTACGCCTTCGGCGCGGAGGGAGCGCTCGAGGCCGCGTTCAAGAAGGCGGGGCTTGCCCGGATATCCGCAAGCCGCCTGGCGGGGACCTTTCGCTTCGACGGGATAGAGCACTACTGGGACACCATGACCCAGGGAGGCGGCCGCACGCGCCTAATGCTAGAGAGCCTGCCGGCCGAGACCCAGGCCGCCATTCGCGCCGAGGTGTTCCGCCTGGCCGCGGCCCACCTGGCCGCCGAGGGCCTCTTCATCCCCTACGAATTCGTGATGGCCAAGGCGGTCAAGATATAGCCCCGCCGCAGCTGTGGCGGAAAATCGCCTAAATATGGTATTTTCTCTTTTTACCGGCGAGGTAGCTCAGTGGTAGAGCACCGGTCTGAAAAACCGGGTGTCGACAGTTCGATCCTGTCCCTCGCCATTTTTATTTGCGCCCGGGCTGGGCCTTGGGGGATTTCTTCCTCACGGCCATAATCTTGAACTCGGGGATGTAGCCGTAGCCCACGATATAACCGTAAAGATAGTCCTCCTCCGTCATGCGATCAAGAATCACCTGGCCTCGACTGTAAGAAGCCACCAAGATGTAGCCGCCGGTTTTTAGCCCTCCTTGACCCACGTAAAGCCCGACATGCGTCACCCCATCAACGGCTTCTCCAGATTGGCTGGTGGGATTATTGAAAAATACCAAATCACCCGGCTTGGGACCTCCCTTCGGATTCCCGCTTCCCTTGCGCAGGGAGAGTAAAATGTTCCCTTTCGCCATCTGATATTGGATATCCGCCATACGGGTAAAGTTCGCGCCAATCAGATTGGCGGCGCCCATATGAGGGAGCGCGCAAATAACGGCCATCCTTGTCAGCATGGCGCAGTCCGTGGATTTTCTTCCGTCCCCCCCTAAAATGTAGGGCACGCCGAGGAATTGCGAAGCGGCATAAAGCACGCTCTGGCCTATACTCTTTGGGGGAAGCGAAAGCTTGGCGAAAGACTTGCTTTCCAAGCTTCCTAAATAGGCGGCGGTTTGCGAGTCGATGGAGTGGCCGTCCTGCCCCAGACCGTAAACCGCCTTGAACAAGGTCAAGGCCATGACCAGATCCTCGTCATAAACTCCCCAGTTGGAATTTTGGTGAAGCGGCAATCGGCCGTTCCATTGTTTCAGGGCCCATTTGACGCGGCTGACCGGGCCGTGGGGCTTTTTGTCCCGGTCTCCCTTGGCCAGGCCCACGAATTCGGGGACCGGCAAGGGTAGAAAATACGTTTTCCCGACGCTCTTCATCTTCTGGGTAAGCTTCATCATGGCGTCCGCCGAATCGGAGCCGCTTTCCTGGGTATCGAAAGCGATCAAGTCCTGCGGCGCGGCCGGGGTCTCGATGCCGGCCACCTCTAAATTGACCGGCGCCTGGCCCCCCTCGGCCGGAGAGTCCATGAGAGTGACGGCGCTAAGGACATCCGTCCACGCCTGGCTGATGAACCTGACGCCCTCCTCCCATGCTTGCCCTGAACCGCTGACGGCCGGGGCGACTTCGGGAGGATCGGCAGGGGTTTGTCCCTGGACGAGACCCGTTCCCGCCAAACCGATAAAACTGGAGAGAATCAGATTTTTCATGGGAATAGTGTAGTCCTCCCGGAGCGGCCGCAACAGGGTCGGGAGACCCAGGAAGCCCTAGGACTTTGGACCTACTCTTGATTTTCCCGTCAAATGGGCTATAATTTCATGCCGTGAACGACTTCTTCATATTCGTGGGAGCCTTCGCCTCGATCGTGGTTCTGGCCACCTTATGGATCATCCACGGAAAAATCATCGAGATCACGGAGCGCCTCAAATCCCTTGAAGCCCTCAAGAAGGACGTTAAGGCCCTGGTTTTTCTCTCCGAAGGAGGCGTCAAGCTCCAGCCGCAGAAGGCCTCCGAGCCGCCCCAGCAAAACATCCCCTGGGAAAAGTAGGCCCTTCGGCCTAGGCCCAATGCCTACTGGGCCTTCCCCTTAAGGCCCAGGCCGGGCACGCCTCCTCGGCCTATAATTTACTTGGAGGCTACTCCCATGAAACATCTACACCACGCCCTTCTCGCCACCCTCGTCTCTCTTGCCATGCCGAGCTTCTCCGCGCAGGGTCCGCAGCCTCAAGGCAAAAACCCAGTTCGGATCGCGTCCATTGAGATGGCTGTTGGCGCGGCCACGGATGCGGGAAAAAACGCCGAGGCCAAGGCACCCGCTCAACCCATTCGCTCGCTAACTGGACACCATTTGCTTCGCCCTCTCTCGAACTTCGTCTTCAGAATATTCAGGCCTCGCGCCATGGAGCCGGAAAGCTCTGTCACGCGCGAAGAACTAAAAAGGCTCGCCGCTGCAGTGGCGGACGCGGCCAATCCTTTCGATGGCGGCCGTGGTCATAAATTGGAAGAGATGACTCTTCAGACCGCCGACAGATTGGTCGAAAGGGGCGCCACCCCCAGGCAGATAGCGTATTTCCACAGCCTGATAGACCAGCGGCGCAAGGGCCGCGATTCCGTCCTAGCTATACAATAACGCCGAGGGGGATCAAGGATTATCCTTGATCCAGCCCATGAAGTCCTTGAGCTTGGCCGAAGACTCTTCGTCTAACGGGTCGAGTTCGCAGGCAATCCTGTAGCGCTTCTGGGATTTAAGCTTGGAGCAGCGCATCACCCGGGCCTGCATCTTGAGGGATTCCTTGAGGCGAAAGGCATACGGGAAATGGATCTTGAGCTTGATCAAAGTCCCCGCCAGCACCTCGTGCTCAGAAGCAAAGAGAACCCCCAGCGTCGAGATGTCCTCCAATTGCCCGTCCCCGTAGCGCACGTCGGTGTCGGCCCAGAAATAGACGTCCAATAGATTCGGAGGACGCAAGCGCGGACTGCGCCGCCGTTCTTGAGCGGAAGACTCGCTCTTGGAGGGTTCGGGATATCTGCGAAAGCGCGTGATGAAATCGAGGAATTTCACAGGCACAGAATAACAGAATGCCCAGATGAGGTCAAGCAAAACTTAGGGCCAAAGAAAAGGCAGACAGGAGGGCAAGGCCTCCAAGCGCGCCGGCAGAACCCCGACGGCTTCTCCGTCAAGGTTGAGGAAAACCCTCTCCGGAGAGGAAGCCTCCAGGCGGCGGACCCGCCGGTACAAGACCCCTGCGGAGCCCAGATGCCTTCCGGAGTAGACGGAGGGAAATCTCCGCAGCAGCTCGAGGCGCGAAATCCCCTCCACGGCCACAAAGTCGAGGAGACCGTCCTGGGGATCAGCCCCGGGAGCCACCTTCATGCCCCCGCCCACGGCGCTGGTGTTGGCAAGAAATGCCAAATGGTAAAGATCGCGAGGCTGGGCAATTCCGTCAATCACCAGGTCCATGGGGCGAGGCCTGGAGCCAAGCAAGGCTCCGAGCGAGGCCGCGAAATAGCTCAAGGTTCCGCCCCAGGGCTTGCCCGCCGCGCCGACCCGGACCGCCACCTCGCCGGCCAAGCCCCAACCGGCGACATTGACGAAGTGGCGGCGGCGTCTTTGCCCCTCCAAGTCCGAGAATTCACACACTCCCGCGTCCACCAAGCGCAGGCGCGGCCGATCCAGGAGGGTCAGCAGGGCCTCGGCGGTGGGTTTTATGCCGAAATGCCGGGCCGTGTCGCAGCCGGAACCCGCGGGCCAGGTACCCAAGCCCGCTTGCCCGCGCTCGGAGGCCGGAGCGCTCAAGAATCCGTCCACCGCCTCCCCAAGCGTGCCGTCCCCGCCCACGGCCAGCAGGAGATCAAAGCCGGCACGAAGCCCGTCTTGGACCATGGCCCGGACTTGGCCGGGGCTGGACGCGATCCAATACTCGGAGGCGGGGTGCGCCTCGAGGATCCGGGGGGAAACCGCTTCCCAGCGCCCTCGGGCCCGGCCATGGCCCGCGGCGGGATTGATTAGAAAGAGAATTTTCACAGCCTATAAAACGCGAAGCCCGCCGCAAGGCGGGCTTCGTTTTTACGGTCTTGTACGCGGTTAGAGCTTCTTAACGTTGGCAGCCCTGGGACCTTTGTCGGACTCCTGAACCTCAAATTCAACCGCTTGATTCTCAGCCAGGGTCTTGAATCCCTCACCCATGATTGCGGAATGATGGACGAACAAATCCTTCGAACCATCATCCGGAGTAATGAAACCATAACCCTTCTGATCATTGAACCACTTCACTTTTCCTGTTGGCATTCTAATACTATCCTCTTTATTCTTTAAGCATTCTCCGCCTGACTTCGGCGGCAAGGCCCTGAGGCCTCTGTTGATTATAGCATGAATGGCATGCTTTGCAAGATCTAATTTGACCCCCCTCTCCCAAATGAGCCAAAATAGCCGCTATGCCCGCCGCCGACCGCAAGGACTACCTTCAGAGGCTGATCATGGGGCTCGAGCAGAGCATAGAGACCTTGAAGTTCGAAATCCCCTACTACAAACCCGGCGACATCCAGCTCATCTATGCCAAGAAATTCCTGGCCGCGGCCGAGGAAAACCTCTCCAGCGCCCAAGCCGAGCTCCAAACTTTGCTTAAAAGCGATAATTGAGCGCCGCCGTGATCCCGTCCTGGCTGTGTCTCTCGGAAGGATTGGGCCGTGCAGGATTCGAACCTGCGACCTATCGCGTGTAAGGCGAGCGCTCTACCGCTGAGCTAACGGCCCGGATCGAGATTCTACAACTTTAGCGCCGCCGCCGCTCCGAAAGCGCCTCCAATTTTGTATAATTCTTTTTCCTAATTTCTGGGGTCGTGGTGTAGCCTGGCCTAACACGCCGCCCTGTCAAGGCGGAGACCGCGGGTTCAAATCCCGTCGACCCCGCCAGTTTGTCTGAAAGATAGAACCTCCTCAGCAGAGTGACCGCCCGTCTCATTCGGGCGGTCACTTCTGTTTAGGGGCACGAGCGGCAGCGTGTACTCGATGGTCCCGCCGTTGGGCTTGTCCAAGTCGATCCGCTTGATGAACGTGCGTAGGAAAGACTTCCGCTCGAACACGGAGCCGTCCTCCAGGAGCGCGTGGAGATCATCCGAGTAGGCCTTCACCTGGGCCTTGTTCGCCTGGATGGTCTCGGACGCTCTTTGCAGCTCCAGGTCGATCCTGGCGGTCTTCAGGGCCTCTATCTGGCCGCGCAGCTCCTTGATGCGAGGCGCGAGGTCGTCCATGTCCAGCTTGCCGGTCTCCAGTGCCGCGTAGAGCTTGTCCAGCCGGCCGTTGAAGACCTCGATCTGGCCGTCCTTCTCCTCTAGCTGGTCCTCGACCTGGCTCTTTCCTTGGCTCACGTCCTCGTTGATCAGGCGAATGAGCTTGCTCAGGTTCTCCTCGGTAAGGACCCGCAGCTTGAGCTGCGCGACTATGGAGCGCTCGATCTTCTCGCGGTTGATAAGCGGCGCGTTGCAGCCGTGCTCGCCGCGCCGAACCTTGTTGTGACAGGTGTAGTAGAAGAACCGCGAGCTTTTCGCCGCGCAGCCCGCCATGTTCGCCCCGCACTTGCCGCAGAACAGGAAGCCGCTCAGCAGGTAATTGCTGGTCACGGTCCGGGGATGCACGCGCCGGGGGCTACGCGACTTGATGAGCTGTTGGGCCCGCTCGAACACCTCCCGCTCGATGATCGCCGGGTGGGCCATCTCGACCCGGATCATCTGGTCCTCCGGCCGCTCCACCGCCTTGACCGAGTTCTTGCTGACGCGATTGAAGATCAGGACCCCGGTCGTCGTCTCGTTGCGCAGGATGTAGTGGATCGCGTTGATCTCCCACTTTCTGCCGCGCCGCGTTCGCAACCCCTCGCCGTTGAGGGCCCGCGCGATCTCCTTCGCGCCGTTCCCGGCGAGGCACATCTTGAAGATCCGCCTGACGACCGGGACCTCCTTGGGATCGGGCTCGAGCTTCCACTTGTCCGCGTTTCCGACCCGCAGCTTCACCTTGGTGAAGCCAAAGGGCGGGATGCTCCCATTCAGGAAGCCGCGCCGCGCGTTCTCCTTCATGCCCCGGATGGTGTCATGCGAGAGGTTGGCCGAGTAGAACTCGTCGATCACCTCGATGATTCCCTCCAAGAGCTTCCCGGACGGGCTGTCGTCGATCTGCTCGTTGATCGAGACCACGTCTACCCCGTGCTTGCGCAGGAGCTTCTTGTAGATGATCGAGTCTTCGCGGTTGCGCGCGAACCGGGAGAGCTTCCAGACCAAGATGGTGTTGAAAGGCGGCTGCTTCTGCTTCGCCGCCGAGATCATCTCCTGGAACTTCGGCCGGTCCGCCGTCCTCGCGCTTCGGGCCTCGTCCACGTACTCCGTATGGATCGCCCAGCCTCTCCGGACCGCGTAATCCCTCAGCGCCTTGAGTTGGGCCGGGATGGAGAGGTCCTTGTCCGCCTGCCGTTCCGATGAGACCCGGGCATACAGCGCCGCCCGCGTCGTCCCGTCGCTTCTGATTTGATCGTTCATGTTTAGTCTCCCTCCTATTCTTACGCCCAACCCACGACAGAGTTGCTCGGCGTCTTGTCCGCTTGAGCCCCTTTCGCCAGCATCCGCTCCTTGAGCATCTTCCGCCCGATAATCCGAGCGAGTATCCTAAGCCCTTCCTCCGCGCTGCCTCCCTGAGCGCCGACCGGCCACTTCTCCGACCACTGCATCTGGGTATCTATACGAACCTCCCCGCTTCATGGGCTTGGGGGTTACCCTCCGCGTTCAGACGACAGGGGCGGAACCCTTGCGACCGTGCGACTTCTCTTCATGGTGGACGCCGGACTACGCGCCCGCATTCACCTCCCTTGCGACGGCTGGGGCCATCCTAAACTCCTTACTATCCTCACGAATCCATGCTTCTACGATCTCGGCCGGGACGGCCGGCGCGTCATTCAATCTCTTGAGAAGGAACTGGCTATACCCGCCCTGCGGGCTCCAGCCGGTGAACGCGCACCGCCCAAGATAGCGCCGGAAATCCCGCAGGTGCGCCACATGAATGTAGGGGTGCCCGTACCGGCGCGCATGCTTGAGCAGGCACTCGACGCCACGAGGCCAGCCGACCAGGTATAGCAGGATGCTGCCCTTCGGCAGGCCGCGCCGGTACGCCGCCCATATCTCCTCGTAGCGTTTCTCCGACTTCTGGCCCAGTTCCACCTCGATCACCTTGGGCTGCGCCGCGTCCGGGATCCACAGGTCGGCCATGGTGAGCCGGTACTCCGCCAGCTTGCGGAAGGGTATTCGGTTCCTCGCGTACCGTTCCCGAGCCGTCGTGACCTCGAAGCCCAGCAGTTCCGACACAATGAGCCCGACCGCGTTGACCGCCAGCTCATGGCGAAGCCAGATTGACGCCAGTCCCTTGCGGTAGCGAAGCATCGCCGCCCGGCCCTCCCACCTGAGCCGCTGATGCCCTTTGCCGGTCAAGAAATAGAGCTTGCGTTGGCCGATCTGCCGGGTTTCGCTCCGGACAAATCCCGCCCTCTCCAGCTTCCAAAGCCGCTTGTAAGCCCCCAGCCAATAGTCGCTCCGCTTCGTGTCGTTGAAGAAAAGCCGCACCCTTTCCACCTGGGAAATGTCCCTGCGGAATGCCAGCCCATCCAGTTGCCCCTGGCCCAAAACGCCCCACTTCTCCAGAGCAAAGAGCACCGAATAGTCCCGTTCTTCCAACCTCAAACCCCTCCTGATCCACCTCATCTTTATATCCATTCACCTCCCCTGATTTTGCTGCCCCCAGCCCGCCGCCTTCCCGACCCCACCACCACGCCTCTCGTCGTAGTGGGGGTGGGGTCGGGAAGCGAATCGCGGCCTCTCGCGATTCGAGGCGGGCGACTTTGGGCAGCAAAATCAATCGCTTTCTCAAATCGCATCCCTGTCCAGCACCCTGTCAGACCCGTTAGAAGGGTCGTTGGACAGGGTGTTGGTGGGGTCTGACGTTTAATACTACATCTACACTGTAATACTCGGATCAAAAAAAGTCCTCCTAGCCGCCCGCTCCCGCTCCGGCTTTCTTGAGCTTCGCCAGCCGCTCTTGAAGTTGCGGATGCGCCTTTCTGGCTTTGCTCAAAGCCTGAAGAAATCTCACGCCCCGACCCGACGAAATCCAGTCTTTGACCCCCTGATAATCCTCCGCGAGCTGCTCCAAGATCCGCGCCTTGAACTTGGATTCGCGAGCCAATTGCTCCGGCTCCGGATGGGCCGCATCGGCCCGCAGCAGCCCCTTGCAGGCCCGGTAATTGTCGACGTCCTGCTCCGTGAAGCCGGCCTTGAGGAGCGGGATCATGTCCAGCAAATCTTCCCCCGAACCCCACCAGCCCTCGATCAGATCGTAGCTCTCCTCCGGGATGCCCCGGAGCAGGACCTTGATCAGCTCCAAGGGGAAAAAGAACTTCTGCCGCAGGGTCCAGATAATGGCCAAGCGGCGGTAGTGGTCCGGAAAGATATAGTAGCCGGTGTGGCGGTTCCGATAGACCGGCCGGGGCAAGAGCCGGAGCTGCGGCGAGCCGTAGAATAGAAGCGTGCGCCGAGTCAGTTGGTCCTTGCCCTTGAGCGAATAGGAATTGTTGAAGAACTCGATGAAGTCGTCCGTCTGCATCACGAACCGATCCCGGTAACCGCTGAGGCTTCTGCGCTCGGAGGAAGTCCTGTCGATGAAGAAGGTCTTCGCCGACCTGACCGGCAGGTCTTCGTGATCGATCAAGGGGGCCTTGGCCATGAACCGTTAAAGATACACTATCGCTGTAATATATGTCAAGCGAAATCTTCTCCTCCTCCCGAGGCACTAAGTCCCTTGGGGCGGTGGCCGAGAGTCCAAAACAACGGCTTCGTCGTGGAATTTGACGGATATATGTCGAAGCGGTACAATGAGCAACCTTGAACAAGGTTAACATGAAGACATTTCAAGAGTACCTGACCGTCAAGCAAGCTGCGGAGGTCCTTGGGGTCTCACCCATCACGCTTCGCCGCTGGGACAATACAGGAAGGCTTGAGAGCCGACGCCACCCCATCAATGGCTACCGGCTCTATGATCGCAAGGCGCTCGGCCGACTCTTGGAGAAGATCAATGGCTAAGTATCGCAAACCTTATCGGAACGGCCATGCGGTTGTGCGGGAGTCGAAGTCGCTCGAGATCTCCTCGACCTTTTCGCGGAGCGCCGACGTTGCCCTGTTCCAGGGCAACTGCCTTGATCTGCTGGCCTCGATCCCGGACAAGTCCGTCCAGCTTGTGGTGACCTCGCCGCCGTACAACATCGGCAAGTCCTACGAGAAGCGCGCCCCCCTTGAGCGTTATCTAGCCCAACAAGAGGTCGTCATCCGCGAGTGCGTCCGCGTCCTAGCGGATACGGGGAGTATCTGCTGGCAGGTTGGAAATTACGTCGGCAAGGACGAAATCGTTCCCCTCGACATTCCGCTCTACTCGATCTTTAAGAACTTAGGCCTCAAGATGCGGAATCGGATCGTTTGGCACTTTGAGCATGGCCTACACTGCTCCAAGCGCTTCTCGGGGCGGCACGAGACGATCTCCTGGTTTACGAAGTCCGATAAGCACACCTTCAATCTGGATCCGGTCCGAATCCCGCAGAAGTATCCCAACAAGAAGCACTTCAAGGGGCCGAAAGCAGGCCAGTTGTCCTGCAATCCGCTCGGGAAGAATCCAGGCGACGTTTGGGTTATCCCGAACGTCAAGCATAACCACGTAGAGAAGACTATTCACCCCTGCCAGTTTCCCGTCGAACTCGTCGAGCGCCTCGTCCTTGCCACCACGGCTCCCGGCCACCGAGTCCTCGACCCCTTTATGGGCGTAGGGACTACCGCCGTCGCGGCGGTGCTTCACCGGCGCAAGGCGGTGGGGGCGGAGATCATGCCTGAGTACCTCAAGGTCGCCAAGCAGCGCGTCGCCCTCGCCGCAGCCGGCCAACTTCGTACCCGCCCGATGGATCGCCCCGTATATGACCCGAAGAAGGTCAATGGGAATGGGGCCTCGAAAGGCACGACTTATACGAACGGGAATCATGACCAACTCGTTCTCCTGGATTCCCGGCGAGGCTCCAGGAACGGCGTAGGAAAAGAATTGGTCCACGCATGAAGGTGCTAGGCAAGTACTCGCACTTAAATGGCGAAGAGTATCTCCTCGTTCACCACAAGACCCTCTACAAGAAGGTCCTGGATGTGATCGCAGCCGTCGACGCCCTTCAGTTCAGGACCAAAATTAGCAAGGAGAAGGGCCGCAAAGAAGGGAAGGCAATGTGGAATCCCAAGGCCCTGAACAAGGAGTACGCTCGCTTGTTCAATGCCGATGGCTGGCAGGAGAGCAGACGCCAATTCTATGTTTCCGCCGATCGAAAGATAGCTGAAATTCTTGAGCCGATGGACTTCAAGGCTCAGGGGAAATATCTAGATTCGATTGGCCAGGAAAAGCTCTATTCATTCAATCAGACTGATTTCGTGAAGAACAAGGTTGCCGTTGAAGTGCAGATGGGCAAGTATTTCTCGGTGACCTACGACCTTTTCGTCAAACATCTATCCTTCTACAGCGGCGGAATAATAGACGTCGGGGTCGAAATCGTCCCCATGAAGTCCATGCAGAAGGACATGTCCTCCGGACCGCCCTGGTTTGAGAAGGAAGTTCATAATGTTTACCGCCACGGTCGCGGGAACCCTCCCGTCCCCCTGCTGATCCTCGGCGTCGCCCCGTAATTTCGTCATGGCAGCTGACAAGGGCGCCGCCCTAAATCGACGGGTTTGGCAGCTTTTCTCCAAGGCTGGGTTCACGACGCAGCCCAACTCCAGCGACCCCGCCGAGAAAATCGCTGAAATCAAAGGCAAGAAGAGGACCGTAGACCTCTTCGCGACCGATGAGGATCTTGATATCTCAATCGTCGGCTGGAACAAGGCCCGCAAGGAACTCAAGGAATCCTTCTCGACGCACGTTCACGACTACGACTTCATCAAGAAGAAGTTAAAGGCCGATGCAGTTCTCTTCGTATCCACGGAACACGAAATATCGGCCCAGGACAAGAAGTTCGCCCGCGACAACGGTGATACTGCCTGGGGCCTTGATGAGTTGGAATACTACGAGGCGATCACGGATGCTATCGGTAAGTGGGCCCGCTTTGAAATCATCCATTCGCTGGGCATCCGAACCCGAGAAGAAAAAACGATTTTGACCGTACCGGCAATTCGGCTCGCCCAACCTACCAGCAAGTCGGCGACCGAGCTCTTCAGCTTCTCGATTCCGGCCGAGAAGCTTCTGAAGACCTGCGCGATTTTCCGCCGCGCTCAGGGGGACGCCAAAGCCTATCAACGGATGCTGGGCGCAAAACGGCTTCCTGGCGTGGCAAAGTTCCTCTCGCAGAGCGACTCGATGCTCCCGACGAATGTGGTCTTGCACCTCGGTCCAAATGTTACCGTCCAGAATCTCAGGGATGTAGACACCTTCCGCGACGAACACAATGCTCGGGTTAGCTTTTCAAGGAGCGACGCCCGTCTCGTCGCCTTAAATATTCCACTCGAATATGCCTCGATGGAAATTATCGATGGCCAGCACCGGATTTTTGGGTTCAGCCATTGCCAGGAGAAAGTGCACAAGAACTATAACGTCTTGGTAACTGGCCTGAGAGAGCTGGATGATACTCGCAAGCGGGATGCCTTCATCGCCATCAACGATAATTCTCGGCGGATGGATGCCAATCTTGTCGCCTATCTGAAGTACACGAAGGATGATGTGCTTTGCCAAGCAGACAACGAACTGATGGCCATTCGCGTCGTCGTGGAACTCAACAAAGCGACACCCTTCAAAAAGACCGTGCGACTTCTGGACATTGGCGACCAACGGATCACCCTCAAGGGCTTTGCGGGCTATGATCTTAAGGGCCTTTTGGGGCCGCGCGGATTGCTCAGAAAATATTATGTGGCGAACACCGCCGACGAATACGTAACGGCACTTCGGACGTACTTCTCAACGATCCAGAGCATCTTCAAGACCGAGTGGAATGATCCGGATCGATACATCATTGCCACCAATCGCGGGATATCTGCCTTCCTCAAGCTTCTCAAATCGATGCTGCGCACTCACGGCGGCACGCTCGACCACGATACGATCAAAAGCTACCTCCAGCCCCTCAAGACCGAGTGGAAAACCTGGGAGTCCAGCAAGCTGCGACAAAATTACACCGCCTCTCAGGGCTGGAAGACGTTCCACCGAGACCTGGTCGCCGCAATCAGAAAAAAGCATCCTGGATTCCAAGAGTAGGTCGCAGAAAAGGACCGCGCCCCCATGCCAGAAATGCCTGAGGTCGCTGTCCTCGCTTCCGATCTCGCTCGCATTGCTCACGGTCGGCGGTTAGATGGGGCATCTTTTTGCATGGGAAGCAGCCTTCTCCCAAAGATTCTCCCTCCTGAAACCCGAAGAGCGCTGCGTAGCATGGTGGGGCGGCGCACTCAAATATCGTCCTTGGCCAAGGCGCTGATACTCCGCTCTGGCACTACGGCCGTATCGGTCCACCTGGGCATGACGGGACAGTTCCGGATCGGGAACATCCCAAAGAGGCATCGGGAGCACAATCTCATGACCCTTTCATGGGGTAAGAGTAATTGCTCTTTCCTGGACTTCCGTCGGTTCTCGCGCGTGCGCGCAGCACTGCCTTCAAGTCCAGGGGCACTAGGCGGGTTTGATCCAAACCGCGGACTATTTCTCCGCAGCAAAAGAAACCTCGCCCAGGACCTCTCCGCCCTAAAGGGAATCCGGTCGTCGCCTCGCATCACGTGGCTTCTTCGACATGGCTCCACGACCGGAGTTGGGAACTACCTCGCCAATGAGGCGCTCGGCAGGTTAAATCTCTCTCCCTTTGACGCCTGTCGCGATGAAGAAGAAGCTTTCCGAATCTTGAGGATGTGCCAGCAGCTCGCGCAGCGAAGTTTTCGAGCCGGCGGGACCTCCTTTGGCATCGGCTATTTCCGTCTTGATGGGTCTGAAGGCCGGTTCAGCCGACAGCTCGCGTTCTATAAGAACTGCAATATCCCAAGGACTACCTTTCGGAATCGATCCGTCTTCTCAAGGTTCGCCGTCTGACTCGCTTGCTGTCAGTGGCTCGCTCCGGACGCCGTCGCGCCATCAGCCTTGTCCCCATCCCCAGAGGGGCCCACGGTCGCGATCACGGTGCCTACACCGGGACTTTCGAGACGCGCCCGCCTGGCCGCTCGTAACTTTTCGCCATCCTTCTTAAGCTTCTTGGAGAGCGTCCTGATCTCTTCGACCTCCTTCTTCAGGTCGTCGATCTCTGGTGGCGGCGCCGCCGTCGCACGCGCGTTGTCGTGGGACCAGCCTGACGTGCGAGACACCCCTTTGTAGACCTTCTCCCAATCTTCATCCAAAACCTGGACCATGTCCAGGCGCTGCGTTTCTACGCTGTGGCGGAAGCGGACCACCGTGCTCTGCAAGATGCCCTCCTCGACCAGACGTTCCCATGTCTCACGCAGCTTCTCGCCGATTAGGCGAGCGCGGTCCTCGAATTCTTGGGATTTTGAGTCGAAGTTCTTGAGGTCTGGGAGGAGCTTGTCCTCCAAATACTTCAGCTTCAGCGGGACGCTGAGGTTGATCCAGGGGGTGTCGCCTTCACCGACCTTGCCGCAGAGTCCTCCTTCCGTCCGCACGTCTTTGACGAGTAGCGGCACTTGAGCCTCTTGCGCCTCCCGTTCCACCTCAGCCCAAAAGACCATGTCGTGCGTGAAGATCACGACCTGACGTTTCTTCGCCTCGGCCACCAAGCGCTTCGTGACCCTGAGACGCCTCTCGTGGTCGAGCGAGGACACCGGGTCGTCGATCACAAGCGGCTGGTGGTCTCCGAGCATCTTGGCTTCGGCCAGGAAGCAGGCGATGGCGACAGCACGGTGCTCGCCCTCGCTTAGGACCTGATCAAGGTTGGGGAAAGCGGAATCCCCGAAGACGGCGCGCTGATACGCGATGCCCTTGGTGACCTTGAAGTCGAGGGTGACGGTGCGGCTGACCCTGATCGCTTCAAGCTCGGTCTTGAGCGTTGCCTTGAAGAGGTCGTCGACGAAGAGTTGATTGAGCTTCGCCTTGGCATCCGTAATGGCCTTCGTGCCGACGTCCTTGATGCACTCGTCGAGTTTCTTCTTGAGAAGCCGATTCTCGATCAGCTGCTGAAGGGTCGGCTTGTGCTCGGCCAGGGTCTTTTTGGTCACGAGATCAGCCTGCTCATGCCTGAGCGCCTTTTTCGTCTCGGGCGTCAATGAGGCCTCGATCTCCCTGATCTTGGCGTCCAGGGCGTCGACCAGTTTCTTCAGCTCCGCCGAGCAGGGCGTCGGCTCGGCCGCGATGGTCATGAGATCGCCCAAAATGGCGGAGTTGGTGATGTCGTTCTTGCGCGTCGTGGCCTCGGCGAAGAACTTTGAGACCTTGGCCGCGGTCTCAGGCGCGTCCGTCTTCAACTCGCCCAAGAGCGCCTCGTCCTCGGTCGATAGAGCCGGAGAGAGTGCGTCGATGGCCCGCATGGCCTCGGCAAGTTTTGTCTCGGCCTCGGCGGCGCGGTTCGCAACATCCCCACGCACGAACTCCTCGAAGCCCTTCAACCGGCCGCAGGCGTCCTCGGAAAGCGGCTGGTGGCACAGGACGCACCGTGGCTCCTTGCCTCCCGTCTCGGCCGTGACCGGGAAGTCTGTGCCCGGGTAGGCGGCCTGCGTCGAGTATGAGCGGGCCGCCTTCCAAAGCTCTCGCCATGGCCCGCCGCCGACGCCCGGGAGTAGCTCGGCATCCTGTGAAAACGAATCCTTGGACGTTGCCGCCGACGCTGCCTGAGTGTCCCGCACCAAAGTTTGGCGGGCTTCGAGGTCGTCGAGTTTGGCTTTGGAGAGCCCTACCTCCAGGCGGTTGATACGGCTGAGCAGGCCATCGCAGCGAGTCTTCTTGGCCCGCACCTCGGCGACCGCTTTGGTCGGTCTTTCGAGCAGATCGGTGGCCTCGGCTAGCCGCGCCTCGTCCTGGGGATTCCACTTCGCCATTGCGTCGATCGCGGCCTGGGTGGTCGTCGCCGTGATCGTGCGGGCATTGATCTGGGCCGAGCCCCGCGCGGGCACGCTGGTCGTCAATGTCGAATAGGCGGCATCGGCGGCGTTGGCCTCGGATTTGAGGGTCTCCGTCAGCCGGGCGCACTCATCGGCGAGCTTATCGAAGAGGTCAAGGTTGTAAGGAACATACGCCAGAGCGGCAGGGCCCTCGACGTAGATCGCGGCTGCCTTTCGATCAAAGACCCGCACCTGCCTGAGCTTGGCAGGAGACGCAGCGTTCGCGGCCCAGGTCAGGGACTCCTCGGTCTTCGTCATCCCGGCCGTCTCGGCTATATTGAACCTCGCAGTTGCCGCAGACTTAGTCTTGTAGTTCGGGTCGAACACGTTCGCGAGGATGTCCTCGGCGCTTCGTGCGGCGCACGCCTTCTTGAAGATGCGGGTGTATCCCGACTTACCGCTGCCGTTGCCCCCGTAGATGAGCGTGATGCCGTCCGACTTGAAATCCAGCTTCTCCCCAGGCTTCAGCAGGTTGACGTTCTCCGCTTCGCTCAGGGCTTCGATCGAGAGGCGGGGTTGGTTCGCGGCCGTGTTCGTGAGGTGCTCGGCGCCGAGTGGTTTTGCTTCAGGCGGCGGGGTGGTGGTGAGGACGTGCTTGAACTTGATCGCCGCGAGCATGTCCGCTCGGTCCGCGTCGCGCAGAGAGCCCAGTTCCGCGAGACGGCGAAGCGCGTCGCGCTGCCAATCAGGCCAGTCCTTGGCCTTAGAAAGTATCGCCTGGCTGGGGTCTGTCGGGGTTTCTGCCGTTTCTTTCTTCGCCACTGCTGCTGCTCCTCTCGCCTATCCCATGAAGGCGCCGGAGGGGCCGCTGGGGCCGGGGCTGAAAGTCCAGGTCGAAGGTGAGCGGCGAGTCGGGCGGCCTTGCTCGAACACGCCGGGCTAAGGTCGAGGAGGCAATTTTACCACTTGTAGGTCGGTATAGGGAAGTCCCTGGCCCCTGTGCGGAATGCCAAATCCGGCATCTGCCTGAGATAGGCGCGAGAACCGTGCCATTGGGGCATTCGCTAAGCCGACCACGTGAATGCAACCCGGAAAGTTCTATCTTTCATGTAGACTGGGCCGGCACCTTTTGGATTAAATTTGTATGATGACTGTCATCTGGCCATGCCCGGCAACGATCCCGCTCCAAATTCTCGGCCCAGCGAGGAAGCCTTCCGCCTTCTCGTGGAGAGCATCCAGGACTATGCCATCTTCATGCTGAACCAGGAAGGTCAGGTCACGACCTGGAACCTCGGCGCGGAACGGATGAAGGGCTATAAGGCCGAAGAGATCCTTGGCGCTCATTTTTCGGTTTTTTACACCCCCCAGGATGTCGCCTCCGGGAAACCCGTCCGCGAACTAAAGATCGCTGCGGAGACAGGCCGGTTCGAGGATGAGGGCTGGCGTCTGCGCAAAGACGGATCGAAGTTCTGGGCGAATGTCGTCATGACAGCGCTTCACGGCCCGAAGGGCGTCCTGTACGGTTTTTCCAAGGTAACACGCGACATGACGCGCAAGAAGCTGGAAGAGGAGCGATTTCGAGTCCTTGTGGAAGCCGCGCCCAACGCGATGATCATGGTGGGAAAGGACGGCGGCATCGTCCTGGTCAACTCCCAGACAGAGAAGCTGTTCGGATATCCCCGGAAGGAACTGCTCCAGCAGCCCATCGAGCTGCTGGTCCCGGAGCGGTTCCGGGGCAAGCACCCCGATTACCGACGCTCCTTTTTCGCCGCCCCCCAGACCCGCGCCATGGGGGCCGGGCGCGACCTCTACGGCTTGCTCAAGGACGGCCGCGAGGTGCCCATCGAGATCGGCTTGAACCCCATCGAGACCCCCGAAGGCAGCTTCGTCCTGGCTTCCATCATCGACATCACCGAGCGCAAGCGGGCGGAGGAATTTCGAACCGCGAAAGAAGCGCTGGAGGCGGTGACTCGAGAGATGGAGACCTTCAGCTATTCCTGCGCTCATGATCTGAGGGCTCCTTTGAGGAAAATAGCGGGCTTCGGCGCGGCGCTGGAAAAAGACTCGCTGGGGAAGTTGAGCGCGCAAAGCCAGGATTATCTTCAACGGATACAAAACAATGTCATCCAGATGGACGGCATCATCGAAGGCTTGCTGAAATTGTCCCGAGTCCTGCAGCAGGAGCCCAGGTCCGAATCAGTGGATTTAAGCCAATTGGCGAAGGGCATCGCCGATGAGCTTCAGAAGGCGCAGCCGGCGCGAAATGCCCAGTTTATCATAGCTCCCGGCCTCGTGACCCAAGGAGATCCGGAATTCCTGCAGATCATTCTGCGAAACCTGCTCGAGAACGCTTGGAAGTTCACGGCTCGGCATCCCAGAGCGAAGATCGAGTTCGGCGCGGCAAAGAGGCAGGCAGAGGTGGTGTATCACGTCCGCGATGATGGAGCCGGCTTCGACATGGCCCACGCGGACAAACTCTTCGGCGCGTTCAAGCGCCTGCATGCGCCGGGCGACTTCCCGGGCGCTGGCATCGGACTTGCGACCGTGCACCGCGTAATCCGCCGCCAGGGAGGGCGCATCTGGGCCGAGGCCCAGGTGGAGCGCGGGGCGACCTTCTACTTCACTCTGGGGGATGGCGGTCCGCGCGCAGCTAAAACCCGATGAACGACAAGAACGTGGTGCTTCTGGTGGAGGATGACGAGGACGATGCTCGCTTGACCCAGATGGCGCTGGAAGACCTGCTCGATCCCTACGAAGTCGTGGTGGCGCGAGACGGAGTGGAGGCGTTGGATTATCTTCTGGGTACTGGAGCCTATGCCTCTCGTGAGGCGAGCAAAAAGCCTTTGTTGATCATCCTGGACATAAATCTGCCCCGGATCGACGGCCTCCAGCTCTTGGAGCGCCTGAATCAGGAATGGGGAGCGGGGCTTGGCAAAGTGAAAGTCGCGGTTCTTTCATCATCTTATATACAGCAAGAACGCGACGCCGTGAGAAAACTGGGGGCCATGGTTCACCTACAAAAGCCGATCCGCCCCGACGATTGCGCGGCCATGGTTCGTGAAATAGGAAGGCTGCTTCTTCCCAGTGACCAGCCGTGATCTCGCGCCGCGCGGGACGAAAGGCGCGCTGCGCCCCCACTCGGGCGGAATTGGAAGCCGCCAGGTTTAAGACCGTCAAGGACGTCATCCGACCGGGGCTGGACGTGCTCTTCGTCGGGATCAACCCGGGCCTCTACACGGCGGCCATCGGCCATCATTTCGGACGGCCGGGCAACCGATTCTGGCCCGCGCTCAACGCCTCGGGCCTCCTGCGCCGGCCCCTGACCCCCTGCGATTCCCGGAGACTGCCCGAGTCCAATCTGGGCATCACCAACATCGTCGGCCGCGCCACGGCGGCGGCCTCTGAGCTCACGCGCCAGGAACTGCGCCGGGGCGCCAAGAGGCTTGAGCGAAAGCTCCTGCGCTACAAGCCGCGGCAGGTGGCGTTCCTCGGCCTGGGCCTGTACCGGGACGCCTTCGACCGTCCGCAAGCCCGCCTCGGCCTGCAAAAGGAGCGGATCGGACGCATACGCCTTTGGGTCTTCCCCAATCCGAGCGGGCTCAATGCCCATTTCCAGGTCCAGGATTACGCGAGAATGTTCCGAAGGTTAGGCGCTAGAACTTGAACCGCAGCTCGGCATTCAAGGTGTGATTGGCGAAGTTCGAGCGCAGGTCGCCGGCGTAGATGAGCTTGGCGACGATGTTCGAGGAAAGGCTCGTGGAAAGCCCCGCGCCGACCAAGGTCGCGTCGCGGTCCACCTTGGCGGTCTGGGAGGAGAAGGCGCTGCCCACCCCCGAGTTGAGCTGGGCGTCGACGGCACGCGATTGATTGTGGTACTCGTGCTGCCAGCCCAGGCTCAAATAGGGCGTCCAAACGCGAGCCGAGGACTGGATTTTACAGGCAAGCTTGGTCCCCACGGTGGATCTAAGCGAGTCGGCCTGCTGGGTATTGACGCTGAGGTTCAGGGTCCCCGCCCCGCTCTCGGTGTAGGGATCCACCGTCAAATGATCGTAGGCGAGCCCCGCGAAGGGCGTCAAAGTGTAGGCGTCTTTCTTGAGGTCGTAGCCCACCTGGGAATCCACGTTAAGCTCCCGGCCCCCTGTCGAGCTCGTGGCGGTCCTGGAAATCCCGGGAAACTCTATGTTGCGGCTGGAGTCGAAGAAGTCCTCCGCGCCTCCCAGGTACAGGTTGGCGTAAAAATCCCCCTTGCCGGACACGCCGTAGAAGCCGTAGCGCAGACTCTTGCTGACGACGTCTCCCCCTCCCCCGTTTATCACCGATTTGCCGTGCACGTATCCCGCGGAAAGCCCCACGGGGACTGCTGGCCGGTCGGGTCTCCCAAATTGAGCCCTCCCATGTCGCTGCCACCCGCCGCCGCCAGCAAGGGGCCTCCGGGAGAGAAGGAATCGCCGGTGACCTTGTAATAAGCCACCCTCTCGACCTCCGACTCGTCGTTGCGCAAGTCGTTGGAGCGCATGGCCAGAGCCCCGCCTCCCCCCGCAAAGCCCGACACCAAGGTCGAGAAAGTCGGGCCGGTCGAGCCGATGGCAGAGGCGTTGGAGCTTCCGCTCACCTGCTTGAGCGCCTCCTTGGCCTGGGGGGTGGTCAAGGTGTTGATCGCGTTGACCACCGTCTCCGCGTCGCCGCCGCTCCCCTCAGAGCGCAGGGAGTCGAGGGCCGCGCCCACGGAATTCTGCGTGGCATCCCCGGAAAGCGTGCTGAAGGAGGGAACCGCCACGAACAGGATGAGATCGGTCGAGGAGTAGTGCGGGACGAGGTAGATCCCGGCGGGATTATTGATCGCGGCGAACTTCCCGTTGATAGCCCCCGCCGTGATCACGGTGAACGACTGCCCGGGCTCGGGAACGGCGGCCACGCTGGGGTTCAAGGTCTCGTTGGCAAGCGCGGCGGTGCCGCCCACGGTAAGATTGGTAAACCCGCTCTGCAGGATTAGGTTCAAGGTTCCGGACCCGGAGTGGTTGCCCGTCACCGTGATGGCGCTGCTCCCGGCGTTGATGGTGCCGTTATTGATCAAGGACGCCAAAGCCTGGTCGAAATTCCTGGTACGCAGGGTCGCCCCCGAGGCGACGCTGAGCGCTGTGACCGGCAGGGCGTTATTGCGCCCGATCTCGAGGGTCCCCGCCCCGACCGTGGTCGCGCCCGCGTAGGTGTTGGCCCCAGAAAGGGTCAAGGTTCCGCTGCCGATCTTGTTCAAGGCCCCGGCCCCGCTCAGGACGCCGGACAAGGTGGCGTTGAAGCCGTTGGTGTCTAAGGGCAGCGCCGCGTTGAGGACCATGCCGCGGGACGAGACGAGGTCCGCCAAGGCCTGCAAAGTTCCGCCGTTGGCGGTGACCTTGTTCGCGGCCCCGACGGCCCCAAAATTGGCGTCGTCCAAGACCGCAAGCGTGGCCCCGTTGTTGAGGGTCACCCCGCCAGTAAAGGTGTTGCTTCCGCTTAATGCGACCCGGCCGCCGCTCCCGGAATTGCTGATGGCCAGGCCCCCGCCGCCGCCGATAATGCCGCTGAAAGAGAAGACCCCGCCGTTCTGGTCCAATATCCCGCCCGAGGCTAGAGTCACGGCACGGCTGGCAGACACGTCTCCACCCGTTGTCTTGAGTCTGCCGTTATTCTTCAAAGTAATGTCACCGGCCAGATTTCCCAGAGCCACGTTGCTGTTCACGGCTAAAATGGCTCCATCAACGCTGGTTCCCCCCGTGTAAGTGTTGGCCCCGGTCAGAGCCAAGGCCCCGGCGGCTCCGGTGTTCTTGACGAACAGGCCGCCAGCGCCGCTGATCGTTCCAGACAAGGTCGTGTTCCCCGCCGTGTAGTCGAGAGTGCCGCCCGCGCCGAGGCTTATATCGCGGGCGGAGGTGACGCCGGAGGTGAACCTAAGGGCGCTGGTCTTGTCTCCAATTGTGACGCCACCCGCGGCGTCGCCAAGGCTCGAGTCGCTTGCGACCGCGAGAAATCCCGAGTCGATCGTCGTGCCTCCGGTATAGCTGTTGTTCCCGGTCAGTATGATGCCGCCGGTGCCTCCGTCGAGATTCTCGACTTCCAGCCCCCCGTTGCCGCTGATCATGCCCGAGAAAGTGCCGATCTTGGTTCCAGCCGTGTTCAAGCTGCCTCCAGCGTTGAGAATGATATTTCGCGACGAAGTAACGTCCTGGGAGATGGTCAACTCGCCATCGTTGATCAGGGTCACCGCCCCCGCTGCATTGCCCAGGTTTCCGTCGCTCGAGATGTTCAAGATGCCGTCGTCTATGACCGTCCCTCCGCTGTAAGTGTTATTGCCGGAGAGGGTGATGCCCCCATTGCCCGTGGTATCAACTATGGTCAGGGGCCCGCTTCCGGAAACCACGCCGGAGAACGTAGAAACCGATCCCAGTGCGTCTATGATGCCTCCCCCCCCATTGAGAGTGACGGCACGGTTAGTGAGGATTCCAGCGCCCGTGATCAAGGTGCCGCCGTTGAAGGTGATCCCGCCGCTCAAAGCGCCGAGGTTGTTGTCGTTGGTGATGTTAAGCTTGCCGGAGCTGATCGTGGTCCCGCCGGAATAGGTGTTGGCCCCATTAAGGAACAAGGAGCCGGCGCCGCCGGCCTTGTCGTTCAAGGTCAGGACCCCGGTCCCGCCGATCACGCTGTTGATGATGTAGCGGCCCCCGCTGGTGTCTATGGTCCCGCCGGCTCCGTTGATAACCATGCCCCGGTTGGTCGTGATGGACCCGGCCCCGGTCAGGGTCCGGAGGGTCCCCCCATTGAAGGTCAGGTTCCCCGAGCCGAGGTTGCCGTCGCTGCCGATCGCCAAAGTCGCCCCTGAATTGATGAAGGTCCCGCCCGAGTAGGTGTTGTTGCCGCCGCCGCTCAGGTTAAGGGCTCCCCCGCCCACATTGTCGTTGACGTTCAAGGCCCCGATGCCCTTGATGGACCCCGAGAAATTCGACGAGAATCCCCGCAGCTCGATGGTCCCCTGCCCCCCCAGCAAGGTGATGCCTCTTCCGCTGGAGAATCCCGCGTCCGTGCGCAAAGTGCCCCCGCCCGATATGTTGAGGCCGTTGCCGGCGCCGACGGCTCCCATGTTGGCGTTGCTCGTGACGGCCAGAGTCGCCCCGCCCATGATATTGGTGCCGCCCGTGTAGGAGTTACTCCCGCTCAAAGTGACCCTGCCGCCCCCGAGGTCATCTTGGATGCTCAGGCCATTGCTTCCCGAGATCATGCCCGAGAAGGTGGCCTTGTTGCCGTGGGAATTGAAAGTGCCGCCGCCGACCAAATTGATGGCCCGGGCGGAATTGATGTTGGCGTTGGCCGTGAGAGTGGCCCCAATCGTTCCGAAGCTAATGCCCCCGACCCCATCGCCGAGGTTCAAGTCGCTGATAATCCCCAGGGAGCCGGTGTTGATGGTGGTGCCGCCGGTATAGGTGTTGTTCCCGGTCAAGGCGACCTGGCCGCCGCCGGCCGGGTCGTTAATGATGGTAAGCCCCCCATTGCCGCTCACGATCCCATTATAGGTCGCCACGGTGGCCCCGCTGCCCGCGTGCAAGGTGCCTCCTCCGTTCAACGTGATGCCGCGGCCCGAGGAGAACGTTCCCAAAGCCTGCAAAGTTCCCGCATTGGTCAAGGTCACGCCGCCCGCGGCGTTGCCGAGGTTGGCGTCGGAGGAAATCTTGAGGACCCCGCTCGTGATCGTCGTCCCGCCGCCATAGGCGTTGTTGCCCGAGAGCTCGAAGCTGCCGCAGCCGGGGCAGGCAGTGTCGTTGTAGGTCAAGCCTCCGGCCCCCCCTATGGGCCCGGAGAGGACCAATGACCCGCCTCGGGTGTCTATGGTCGCTCCCCCCGCGTTGATGGTCACGCCGCGGTTGGAGACCAGCGTGCCGTTGCCGGTGAGGACCTGCAAAGTGCCGCCGTTGAAAGTCACTCCCCCGTTGACATTGCCGAGATTGGTGTCGCCGGAGATGCTGAGCACGCCCGCGTTGATCGTCGTCCCGCCCGAATAATTATTGGCGAGGTTCGTCAGGGTCACCGTCCCGACCCCGGACTTGGACAACCCGCCGGCTCCCGTGAACCGGCCATTAAAGGAGGCCGAATTGCCGGCGTTCACCTGGATCGTGCCTCCCGCACCGTTGATCTGCACGTCGTTGTCTCCCGCGAAGTTCGCCGCGGTCGTAAGCAAGGCGCCGCCGTTAAAGGTCAAGGACTTGTTCCCACCTCCGATATTGCCCGAGTTGTTGATGCTTAACGTCCCGGCATTGATCGTCGTCCCGCCGTTGTAGACGTTGTTTCCGGCCAAGGTCAAGGTCCCGGCCCCGTTCTTGACCAGTCCCGTTCCTCCCGGGATGTCGCTGATATTGCCCGACAGGGTCAGGCTATTCCCGTTGGTGTCTACGGGCGCGGAAAGGCCGAGATTCATGTTGTTGACGAGAGTGAGCCCGTTGGCGCCGGCTCTCAAGGAGCCTCCGTCGAAGTTGAGCATGGCGCTGCCCAAGGCGTTGTTGTGGCCCACGGACAGTACTCCCGCGGTCAAAATGCTCGTGCCGCTGAAAGCGTTGTTGCCGGTCAAAGAAAGCGTGCCGGCCCCGTTTTTGCGGATGCCGTCGTCGGTGCCGTCGCCCTCGATATTGCCGCCGACCGTCACGGTGGCGCCCGCCCCCGGCGCGAACACGATGTTGGAGTTCTGCGCGAGGAAAATTCCCGAGCCCTTTGCCGTCCCCCCAGCACCGCCCGCAGCGCCCTGAGGGCCGCCCCCGCCGCCGGCCCCGCCCCCCACGGCGTTGGTGCCGTCTATTTGGCTGCCGCCACTAATGGAAAGTATGCCGCCTGGGCGCACGAAGATGGCGCCGCCAAGGCCCGCCCCGCCGCCGCCGCCGCCCCCGCCGCCGTCCTGGCCGCCCATGATGCCGTTAGCGCTTCCGCCGCCGCCGGCTCCACCACCCGTCCCCGCCCCGCCGGAGCCCTGGGATGCCCAGCCGGACCCGCCGCCCCCGCCACCCCCGCCGTAACCTCCGGCGCCGCCATTGCCCCCGCTTCCGTTGGCATTGCCGCCCCCGCCCCCGCCCGCCCCGAACCCGCCGCCCCCGCCCGCACCCGCCCCGCCGCCCCCGAAAGTGTTGGTGCCGCCGCCCCCGCCGCCGGTGAAAGAAACGCCCCCGTTATTCGTGCCCGCCGTGTTATTGCCGCCCCCGGCCGGGCCGGAACTCCCGTTGGTCCCTCCCCGAGGCCCGCCTCCCGCACCGCCGCTTCCTCCCACCGCGTTGGTGTTGGTCCCGCCGCCGCCGGCGCCGCCCGTGGCTTGGTTGCCCGTAAAGATCACGTTGGACAAAGTGACGCCGGCCGAGCTGTCCACGAACAGCCCGCCTCCCATTCCAGCCCCGCCGCCCCCGCCGCCGGCCCCGTTGCTCAAGCCGTTGCCGCCTTGGGCGACGCCGTTGATCACGCTCATGTTCTGCAGGACGACGTTGGCGGCACCAACGTTGAATATCTGGTAGAGGTTATTGCCGCTCACCGTCACCTGGGAGCCGCCGTTTGAGCCGTCTATGGTGACTCCGGCCGTGATCGAGGGCAGGCTCGAGGCCAAGGTGATGGTGGTCTGGCCGGCGCCGAGATTGAAGTTGATGCTGCTGCCGGGATCGGCGTTGGCCGAGGTGACGGCGTCGCGCAGGGACCCGGCCCCGGCGTCGTTGTTGCTGGTGACCGTGTAGGTCGCGGCAAAGCCCTGTTCGCAAAGAACCGCCAAGGCGCAGGCGACGCGGAGGCTATCTTTTAAGGAATTCAAAGATCGCGCGGCGGAGGCGATTCCATGCTTTATTTTTCTCATTTATCCCTATCCGCCTTTCCGCATAAGACGTCCTTTTATCGACGAGAGGATGCCGCAATCCTGAAATCGGGACACTCTTAAGGAGGGTATACCACTAACCTTGCTCTGTCAAGAGGCTCTGGTTACAAGACACTCGCCCCTCGAAACCGCAGGAGTTCCACGTCCAACTTTAGCCGAAAGAAGCATGGTGCTGCCCATCCCGGAAATCGCCTGCAGCGATTCACCCCGGCGCAAACGGGGGATGAGCCGAGGCCCATCCCCCTTGCCCACGGACTATTTGCCCAAGCTCCTAGAACTGCACGAAGACCTTATGCGGCTCCAGCCTGACGCGCCTAGGAGCGGAGCCTCCCGCTCTTTCATGGCCCGGTAAAAACTCCGGCCAAGGCTTCTAGAAGCTTCCACTGCCGCCTCACGTCGGCCTTGGCGTCTTCCAGAAGCCGGGCGGCCAACTCCGGATTCGTTTCCTTGAGGCTGCGGTAACGGGCCTCCCGGTAGAGGTAGTTTTCCAGGGGAACGCCGCCCAGGCGGGAATCAAGGGCAAGCGGCGGCGCCCCGGAGCGCCGGGGATTGAACCTGAACAGGGGCCAGTGGCCGCTTTCCACCGCGAGCTTCTGCTGGGAGAGGCCTTCGCACAGGTCGTAGCCGTGGGCGATGCAATGGCAATAGGCCACGACCAAGGCCGGCCCTTCGTAGGCCTCGGCCTCGGCCAGGGCCTTGACGGCCTGCACGTCGCTGGCACCCATGGCCACGCGGGCCACGTAGACGCCTCCCATGGCCACGGCTCCCAAAGCCAAGTCCTTGCGCGGCAGGCTTTTCCCCGAAGCCGCGAAGCGCGCCACCGCCCCGCGGGGCGTGGCCTTGGAGGCCTGCCCGCCCGTGTTGGAGTAGACCTCGGTGTCGAGCACCAAGACCTTGACGTTGGCGCCCGAGCGCAACACGTGGTCAAGGCCCCCGTAGCCGATGTCGTAGGCCCAGCCGTCTCCACCCACGATCCAAACGCTTTTGCGCGCAAAGCCGTCTGCCACGCTCAGGAGCTCCTGGGCCGCCGGGCCCGCCATCCCCTGCAAAGCCTGGGCAAGCCTTTCCAAGCGACCCCGCTGGGCTTGAATTCCCCCGGCCTCCCGTTGGTCCGCGGCCAAGAGCTCCGCGGCCAGCCCCGGGTCCACCGCGCCAGACAAGGAGCGCAACAAGCCCTCGGCGTAGCCCCGGCGGTAATCCAGCGCCAAGCGCATCCCCAGCCCGAACTCAGCGTTGTCCTCGAACAGGGAATTCGACCAAGCCGGCCCCCGGCCCTCCTTGTTGACCGTCCAGGGCGTGGTCGGAAGATTGCCTCCGAATATCGAGGAACAGCCGGTGGCGTTGGCGACCAGGAGGCGATCGCCGAAAAGCTGGGTGAGAAGCTTGAGGTAGGGCGTTTCCCCGCAGCCGGCACAGGCTCCCGAGAACTCGAAGAGCGGCTCGCGCAGTTGAGAGCCCTTCACGCTCTCCGGCTGGGGCGGCTCGGACTCTGGCAGGGCCAGGAAGTAGCTGAAATTGCGGCTTTCCCTCGCCTTCGTCCGCGAATCCAAAGCCGCCATTTCCAGGGCCTTTGCGCCGGAGGCGTCCCGGTTTTTGGCGGGGCACACCGCCACGCAGAGGCGGCAGGCCGTGCAGTCCTCCGGGGAAACCTGGACTGAATAGAGGCAGGGCTGGGCAAATTCCCGCCCTTTCCAGGGCACGCTCTTAAAGCCCTCCGGAGGGGCCGCCAGGGCCTCGCCGGGGTAGGCCTTGACGCGGATGGCTGCGTGAGGGCACACCAAGGCGCACTTGTTGCACTGAATGCACAGCCCCTCGTCCCAAACCGGAATTTCACGGGCGATGGACCGCTTCTCCCAGCGCGCGGTGCCGACCGGGAAACGACCATCGGCCGGCAGGCGACTGACGGGAAGAGAGTCCCCTTGGTCCGCGATCAGGGGCCCTATCACCTCCCGCACGAAGCGCGGGGCCCTCGGGTCCACCGGAGGCGCGCGCCGGCGCGCGGCCGTGGGGGCGGGAGGGACCGGGACGCGGCACAGCCCGGCCGAGGCCGCCTCGATGGCGGCTATGTTCTTCTCGACCAGGCCCCGATCCTTCGAGCCATAGCTCTTGCTCGCTCCTTCCTTGAGCCTGTCCTTGTAGCCGGGGAGGATGCCCGAGATCTCGAAAAAGGCGGCCTGCATCACGGTGTTGATGCGCCCGCCCAGCCCGGCCTGCCGAGCGATAGCGCAGGCATCGATGGCGTAAAAGCGCAGGCCCTTGTCCAGGATCGCCCGCTGGACCTCCAGCGGAAGGATGTCCCAGGCCTTTTGCGGGCTCGAGGTGTTGAGAAGGAAGACCGCCCCGGGCGCGGCCAAGCGCAGCATATCGTAGCGCTCAAGGAAGCTCTCCTGATGGCAGGCCACGAAGTCCGCGGACTGCACGAGGAAAGTCGAGCGTATCGGCCGGGGGCCGAAGCGCAGGTGCGAAACCGTGAGCGAACCGGACTTCTTGGAGTCGTAGACGAAATAGGCCTGGACGTAAAGCCCCGTCTGGCGCGCGATGATCTTGACCGCTGTTTTGTTGGCGCCCACGGTCCCGTCCGACCCAAGCCCGAAGAAGACGGCGCTTCTAGCGCCCGCCTCCTCGTTGGGGAAATCAGGATCGCAAGCCAGAGAAAGGTGGCTCACGTCGTCCTTGATTCCGACGGTAAAGCGCGGCTTGGGCCGCGGGCGGGCAAGCTCCGCGAAAACGGCCGCCGCCATGGCCGGGGTGAACTCCTTGGAGCCCAAGCCGTAGCGGCCGCCGATGACCTTGACCTTGCGGCGCCCGCTTTCCGAAAGAGCCGCGAGCACGTCGAGAAATAGCGGCTCTCCGAGGCTCCCCGGCTCCTTGGTCCTGTCGAGGACTGCCAGGGCGTAAACGCTGGAAGGCAGAACCCGCAGGAAGGACTCGGCGGAAAACGGCCGGTAAAGCCTGGCCTTGAGCAGACCCACCTTCTGCCCTTGGCGATTCAGGGACTCAACGCATTCCTCGGCCGCGCCCGCGGCAGACCCCATCAGGATGACGGCGCGGTCGGCCTTCGGGTGTCCGACGTACTCGAAAAGGCCGTAGGCCCTTCTCGTAAGGGACGCGAACCTCCTCATGACTCCCTCGACGATGGAGGGAGCCATCTGGTGGTAGCGGTTGGACCCCTCCCTCGACTGGAAGAAGACGTCGGGATTCTGGGCCGTGCCGCGTATGGAAGGCCGGTCTGGAGACAGGCCGCGAGCGCGATGGGCCAACAAGCACTCCCGGCTGACCAAGGCCCGCAGGACCTCCTGAGAAACCAGCGCGATCTTTTGGATCTCGTGGGAGGTCCTGAAGCCGTCGAAAAAGTGAAGGAAGGGCACGCGGCTTTCCAGCGTGGCGGCGTGGGAAATCGCCGCCATGTCCGCGCACTCCTGCACCGACGAGGAAGCCAGCATGGCGAACCCGGTCTGGCGCGCCGCCATGACGTCCGAATGGTCGCCGAATATGGAGAGGGCATGGGTCGCCACGGCCCGCGCGGCCACGTGCATCACGAAGGGCGTGAGCTCCCCCGCGATTTTATACATGTCCGGGATCATGAGCAGCAGGCCTTGGGAGGAGGTAAAAGTGGTGGCCAGGGCCCCGGCGCTCAAGGCCCCATGAAGGACCCCCGCGGCCCCGGCCTCGCTCTGCATCTCCACGACCCTGGGCACAGCACCCCAGAGATTCCTGCGGCCCTCGGCGGACCACTGATCGGACCATTCCCCCATGGGAGAGGCCGGGGTGATGGGGTAGATGGCGATGAGCTCGCTTAAGAAATAGGCGATCCGGCCCGCGGCCTCATTGCCGTCGACAGCGTCGCATTCCGGGGCCTCCATGGCCCTTTAACTGTACGCAACGCTCTTTCCAAGGATCAGGCCCGGGCTTTGAGCCGCAGCGACATGTCGAGCACGACCCGCAGCATGTCCATGGAGCTGACGATGCCGACCAGGCGCCCTCCCCTGGTGATGACCACGCGGTGGATGCGCTTTCGCATCATCATCCGCGCCAGGTCCTCGACGGGAGCGGTTTCATCGGCCGAAAGGACCGTCGGGGTCATCACGTCCGAGACCGCGGTGGAGTCCGGGCATTCGATTTGATAGCCGGGCCCCCCCACGGCGTCGTCGGGATGCCGGTGGAAGCTAGGAATTTCGGCCCGTTGGGGCTCCTCCCGGTCGCGGCGCACGAGATCGGTTTGAGAGATGACTCCCAAAAGCCTGCCCTTGGAATCGACCACGGGGGCTCCGGTGATTTTGCGCTCGATGAAGAGCTTGGCCAGCTCCGTCAATGTCATCTCCGGGGCCACGGTCACGACGTTCCTGCGCATGATGTCGGCTGCGTACATGGTGTCCTCCTACCGCCAAAACCTAGCGCAACACTTCAACCAGGCGGCTTATTCTCGACCTCATTTCGGACGGCGTTGACCGTGCGGCGGGAAACCCGAATTCCATATTCCTTGTTGAGCCTTTGGGCGAGCTTGGCGTCGGTGTCCCGCGGCTCCTGGGCAAGCCACCGGCCGAGGACCTGGCGCAGGACATTCCGGCGTCCGGGAAGAAGGGCGATGAGCGGGGCCTCGTCCCCCCAGGGGAGCTTAAGGGAGCGCCCCGAGGCGGCTCGGCTCACGGTGCTCGGGGCCAGGTCCAGGCGGTAAGCCAGGTTCCTCAGGCTGATGGGGCGCTTCAAGTCCTCGCGGCGGGTGGTCAGGAACTTGGCCTGCAGCTTGGTCAAGCTCTCCAAGATGCGGAAAAGGGTGTTCTGCCTCAGGTTGGCGGTCTCCATGCGCTTAAGCAGATGCGGCAGGCGCTTGACCTCCGCCGGGGCCAGGCGCCCGTCCGTCTTCCAATCCTCCAGCAAATCGTAGCGAATCTGGTAGAGACCCCTGGCCCAATACGGGGAAAAGAAGTCGAAAACAGGCTCCCCGTCCTCGAGGCTGACGCGGGCCAGGCAATTCTGGGCTTTGGCCGTGGCCTCTGGAGCGGGGCCCGCGAACTCGGTCTGGGCGCCGATTTCCAGGATGAAATCATGGATGGCCCGGACCTCGGCCAGGCTCAGGCGCGTGCGGGCCGCGATCTCCTCCAAGGAAGCGGGCTCGGTGCCGTAGAGAAAATAGCGCTCGAAAGCCTCCTGCCCCATCTTCCGTATTTTGGGAAGGAGCCGGCGCTTTTCCTCGAGAAGCTCCTCGACCTTGACCCGCTCGCTGGCGGCCGCCGTCCGCTCGTTGAGCTCGTAGAATCCCCCGCTCAGGCGCCCGCGGGGCCAGCGCTGGCGGCGGATGACCCCGGGATTCTCGCGGCCGGCGAAGTAGAGCTTGCAGAACAGGGGGTCCTTCTCGATCTTCTCGACCTCGCGGGCGAAGTCTCCCTCAGGCATCTCTATAAGTTCGGCCATGCGCAGGCGTCCGAGCAAAGCCATGCGCTGCTGGATTTTAAGGGTTTGGCTGAGAGACTGTTGGGCCATGGTTGTTCATTATCCTACTATATTCGCTATATCCGACCCGGGAACATTAGCTACAATGTTCTGGCAGGAATGTTTCAGTATTCCTAGTAGCAATGATCCGGCCAAGGCCGTTTTCAGCCTTGCTTGATCCATGATGGAACAAAACATAAGGCCCGCGACCCCGCACGAAAGAGCCCTATCCCTATACCAGGCATTTAAGCAATCAAACGACGTGATGTTCTACTGCGACCGCAATGGAGTCATCCTGGACGTCAATGAGGCCTTCACCACCCATTACGGCTACACCCCAGCAGAAGCCATCGGCAAGACTCCGCGCCTTTTGCGCTCCCGCCATTCAACGCAGGAGCTCTACGACCGCATGTGGTCAGGCATCCTCGATCCTAAAAAGGGCTATTGGCGCGGGGAAATCATCAACAAGGCCAAGGATGGCCGGGAGATTCCCCTGGTCTTGACGATCACGGCCGTGCGCAACGCCGAGAACGAGATCGTGGGCTACATCTCCACGGCCCTCGACATCAGCGAACAGATGGCCCTCCAGGCCCGCGTGGCCCAATCCGAGACCTTGGCCAGCATCGGCGAGATGGCGGCGGTGGTCGCCCACGAGATCCGCAACCCCTTGAGCTCCATCGTCATGGCGGCCAAGCAGATCGCCGGGGGCAAGCTCACCGCCGAGGAGGCGGAGATGGTCCGGCGGGTCCTGCAGACCGAGTCGGAGCGCTTGAACGAGGCCCTCAACAACTTCCTCGCCTACGCCAGGCCGCGCGAGCTCAAGCTCGAGCGCGCGGACCTCAACGCCATGGTGGGGGAGGTGGCCAATATCGTCCATTCCAACCACGACCTCATCAGGTCCACCGCCCTGCAGCTCAGCCTCTCCGAGGCGGTCAAACCCTTCCCTTTCGACTCGGACCAGATCCGCCAGGTGGTTTGGAACATCGTTCTCAACGCGGTCCAGGCCACGGACGGCAAGGGAACGCTTTCTGTTTCCACCGGGCACGAAGGGCATTCCGCCTATTTCAAGGTGGCCGACACGGGGCCGGGAATCTCGAAATCGGTTCTGCCCCTGATTTTCAAGCCTTTCCACACCACTAAGAGGCAGGGAACGGGCCTGGGGCTAGCCATCGCCCAGCGCATCGTCAAGGCCCACGGCGGCCGCATCGAGGTCAAAAGCCTGCCCCGCAAGGGCGCCTCCTTCACCGTTTTCCTGCCCTGGATCGAGGGCTAAGACATGGAATCACCGCGAATTCTCCTGGTCGAGGACGACCTCTCCCTTTCCACGCTTCTTTCCATGGAGCTCAAGAAGCGCGGCGTCGAGGTCGCGACGGCCAAGAACGGCCGAGAGGCCCTGGCCAAGCTCGCCGCCGAGGATTTCGACGCGGTGGTGACCGACCTCAAGCTTGGAGACATAGACGGGCTCGAGGTCCTGAGCCGGACCAAACGCGCCCAGCCCGAGGCGGAGGTCGTCCTCATCACGGGCCACGGCTCCATCGACACGGCCGTGGCGGCCATGAAGGCCGGGGCCTTCGATTATTTGACCAAGCCCGTCCAGCCCGAGGAGTTCCTCATCATCCTCAACAAAGCCTTCGAGCACCGCAAGCTCCTGGGAGAAGTGCGCCGCCTGCGCGAGGAAGTGAAGGGCAAATACAGCTTCGAGGGGATCGTCTACGCGAGCCCCGCGATGCAGAAGGTGCTCGACTTGGTCAAGAAAGTGGCCTCCACCGAGGCCACCGTCCTCATCCAGGGAGAGTCCGGCACCGGCAAGGAAATCATCTCCCGCGCCATCCATGAGAACAGCTCCAGGCGCTCGGGCGCCTTCGTGGCCATCAACTGCGGGGCCCTGCCGGAGGGCCTCCTGGAAAGCGAGCTTTTCGGCCACGTGAAGGGCTCCTTCACCGGAGCCGAGCGCAACAAGCGGGGACTTTTCGAGGACGCCAACGGCGGAACCCTGTTTTTGGACGAGATCAGCGAGACCACCCAAGCCCTCCAGGTCAAGCTCCTGCGGGCCTTGCAGGAAGGGGAGGTCCGCAGGGTGGGCGACAACCACCCGATCAAGGTCTCTGGACGGCTCGTCACGGCGACGAACAAGGATCTTGCCAGGCTGGTGCAGGAAGGGAAGTTCCGCGACGACCTCTTCTACAGACTCAAGGTATTCCCTATCCATATTCCCCCCCTTCGCGAACGGGTGGAGGACATCCTGCCCCTGGCCGAGCATTTCCTCAGAAAGGCCCGCAAGAAGATGCAGGCCGGCGCGGGCCGCCTGAGCCCGCAGGCCGCCGAGGCCCTCAAGGCCTACTCCTGGCCCGGCAACGTCCGGGAGCTCGAGCACGCCATGGAGCGGGCCGTGATCATGTCTCCGGGCGGGGCGATCTCCCTGGCGGATTTGCCTCCCGAGATACAGCCTCCCTCCCGCCCCGCCGGACCCTCGGCCAGGCCCCAATCCCTCGAGGTCATGGAAAAACGGCACATCCTCGAGGTCCTGGAGGCCTGCGGAAACAACCAAGTCGAGGCGGCTAAAAGGCTCAAGATCGGCCGCAACACCCTTTGGCGCAAGCTCAAGGCCTTCGGCATCTCCCTGAAATAGCCGCCCCTGGCTGTTTTGTTGCGGATAATAATAGCGCCGAGGCCCGTGAATACTTCCCTTTTGGTGGTGGACGACGACGACTCCGGCCGCAATATGCTGGCACTCTCCATGCGCCAGGCGGGCTTCAGCGTCCAGACGGCGGCGAGCGGCGAGGAGGCCCTGCGTCTGCTGCAGAACACCCATTTTGACTGGCTCATCACGGACGCCCGCATGAGCCCCATGGACGGCTTCAAGCTGTCCCAGAAGGCCAAACGCATCCAACCCGACCTCCACATAGTCATGATCAGCGCTCTCTACACGGAGCGCAGCGTCAACGGCCATCCCATCGAGAAGCTGTTCACCAAGCCCGTGTCCATCGAAGAGCTCATCGGCTGGATCTCGGGCCCCCAGCCCTGATGGAGATCGCCTACTATTTCCAAAACGGGCTGTACCTCAACATCACCAACCGCTGCCCGACCTCCTGCGTCTTCTGCTTCAAGCGCGGACGGAGCTGGGATTTCCACGGCAGCAATCTCAGGCTCCGCGGCGGGGAGCCCTCCCCCGCGGAACTGGAGCGCGCGGTAAGAGGATCCCTGGGAAAGCGCCCCGTGCGGGAGCTGGTATTCTGCGGCCTGGGAGAGTCAACCTACCGCCTGCAGGTCGTGCGCCAAATCGGGGCGCTCTCCAAGAGCCTGGCTCCCGGCGTTTGGCGCCGCCTCAACACCATTGGTCTGGGCAATCTCATCTGGGGACGCGACATCGTCCCGGAGCTCGCGGCCTGCATCGACGCGGTATCCGTCAGTCTGAACACGGCCGACCCGAGGCAATGGGCAGAGCTCCACTCCCCTCGCAAGGGATTTCGGGAGAAGGGCTTTCAGAGCGTCCTTGATTTCGTCTCCTCCTGCGCCAAGGCCGGCCTCAAGACGACGGTGACTGCCATCGAGCGCAAAGGCGTGGATTTGGACGCCGTCCAACGGCTGTCCGCCTCGCTCGGGGCGGATTTCCGTGCGCGGCCGGAATTAGGGGCGAGCGGCCTCGGAGCTTGAACCGCGTGCGCCTGCCGCGGCCGCCGTCCCCGGCAGGCGCACGCGGAACTCGGCCCCCTTGCCGGTGTCGGACTCCACCTCGATCATCCCATTCATCGCCTTGACAGCATCATGGCAGAAGATCAGCCCCAGCCTGCTTCCCTGCATTTGCCCCTCGCGGTGCGCGTAAACCTGGGATAAGCGGTCGAATATCCCAGGAATCGCCCCGGCCGCGATGCCGGGGCCGTTGTCTTTGAACGAGATGACGATCGAGCCGTCCTGTCCAGCCCGGGCGGTTATGGCCAAACACCCCCCCTCCTGAACGTATTTGATGGAGTTATTGACCAGATTTTGGCAGACGCGGAAGAGGAGATCCCTGTCCGCCCTGACCCTGAGCTCGAGCGGGACATCCACGCCCACGGCGATGCGGCGCTTGTCCGCCTGGGCCTTCTGCTCCTTGACCGCCTCGGCCAGCAGCGCGCTCAAGTTCAAATCCTCGATATGGGCCGTCAAAACCCCGGAGTCGATCTTGACCATTCCCAGATAGAGATCGAGAAGCTCCTCCATCCTCCGGCAGCCGCGCAAGGAGATATCGATGAGCTCGATGTCCTTGGGCGCCAAGGCCTGCCCGGCTTTATAGCCCTCGAAAATACCCAGCACCGCGTGAATGTTGGTCATGGGAGTGCGCAGATCATGGAGGATCATGCTGCTCCAGTTCTCCTTGCGTTTCTCCAGCTCCACCTCCGCGCTGGCATCCTCGATGAAAGTGACGTGCTGGCCCGTCCGACCGCCAACCACGATAGGGGTTCCCACCTTCAGGCAGCGGACCCGCAGGAACTTCCACTCCTGGCGGCTCTGCACGTGCCCCTCCCGCCAGTAGAAAAGAGAATGCGGACCGTGGCGGCCCTTGAAGGTGACTGACATATTCTGGGAATCCGGGGCGCGCAAGACGCACCCATCTGCGCGATTCTCCTCGAATCCCGCGCAAAAAAGCCTCCCGCAGAGAAATTGGCAGATGTTTATGTCTTCCTTATGGAGACCGGAAATATCCAGTAGGCGCTCCCCGGCGGGATTGATATAGATGACCTTCTTCTCCGCGTCGGAAACAATGACCCCGTCCGATATTTGGTCCAGCAGCGGACCCCATATATTCATGTGATTTTTACCCTATTACTCTCGCAGGGGCGAAATTTTCCGCAGGCCCGGCGCCAGAGGATGTGCTCCCCAAGATACTGGTTCCTGACCAGGCACCAATACCCGACCTTTTTGCCGCGACCCTTGCGCAAGGCCAGCCAACGGCAGTCCAAACAGAGCTCGGGATTCGCCCTCGCCGGGTCTCCAAGTGGAACATCAACCCCGGGAACCCTCATATAAGCCTTCTCTTACCTTAAGCTTGCGCAACAGTACTTCCAATCAGGCCAGGCCGGCAAACAAAAGGTTGCGCTGCATGGGATTTCTCCGGGATATTGTTAAGGAACCTCCGGGTCCCCATGGAAACCATCGCCTTCGTCGAATAATGCCGGGAGAACGCTCCGTAAAGCCTCTCCTCGTTTACGCTGGGGACTGCGGCTTTTGCCGCCTATGGGTGGAGCGCTGGAGGCAGTACCGCTTCCACTGGAAGCGGGAGCTCAAGGGCCTTTACTGCCCCGTGATGGGCCGGAAGCTGTAGCCGCCCAGAGGGCTTTGCCCGACTCGATGGCCCGGGGGATGGCCGTGCGCAGGATGAGCCCCACGATGCCCAAGGTGACCATGGGGTCGGCCAGGGACCAGCCTAGACCCAGTTGCGCCGCGGATGCCGCGATGATTCCCAAGGAACCCAGGGCGTCCACGAACGCATGGAGGAACGCCGTTTTGAGGCTCTGGTTGGCCTCGCGGTGGGGATAGAGGAAGTAGATCGAGCCGAGCTGGGCGCCGAGCCCTGCGAAAGCCAAAAGCATGGTGGCCCAGCCCATGAGCGGCTCCGGGGCGTAAAGGCGCTCCACGGCCTGGGCTGCGGTGAGAATCGCCATGGTCAAGATGATCGCGGCGCTGGAAAACCCCACCCCCGCGTCGATCATTTCCCTTTTGGACTCTCTCCATTCCGGATGGCCCAAGGCCAGGGAATTCGATATAAGCGAACCAAGGTCAACGGACGCGTCCACCAGCCGATGAAGGGCGTCGGCCCAGAGAGAGCCGCTCTCCGTTTCGGCGCTGCCCGCCAATTCCACCCCCGCCATGGCGAAAGACAAGCCTACCACCTTCTTTAAGGCCGCGACATAGGCCTTCCGTTGGGCCGGCACGGACAGGGGTAGCGCAAGCGCCGGGCTTAAACCCGTGGGGAGCGCGCTCCCCGCGACCCGCAATCTGCTCTCTTCGCCGAAAAGCGCCCCCGCCCGCCCATGGAGGCTTTCAGGAGCCTCTTCTGCCGCAGCATGGATGACATGACTCGGGTAGGCGCGGATTTGGTCAAGGAGTCCCGGTCTCGCCAATCGGGCGGGCTGTAGAATGGCGCGGGCCGGAGATGATTCCGGAATTATGGAGTAGAGACGGCGAGGAATATCTCGAGCCGGGAGAGATGCCAGCGCGCGAGCGGGCGCCGCCCAGGCCGTGAGCAGGGCGAGAAACAAGGCGGCGGCGCGCTTAGGGCTCGCAATGAAATAATATGACCAACTGGCCGGGGCAATTTTGGAGCGAGACGAGGATCGAGGAGCGAGCATACCCGCAGCGGTATGTGAGTGACGAGAGACGAAGTCGCAGCCCAAAAGTGCCCCGGCCCTTCGGGCAGGCTCATCTTCGGCCGATTTCTTCGTTGCTCGTCGGTCACAATGCGCTGCGGCATTGCTCCCTCCTCGCGCCTCGAAATCAACTCGAATCTGGGCCTGCCAGTTGGTCATATTATTCCATTGCGAGCCCTTAATCATAAGCTCGGTGTATTATATCCTTATTGAAATTAAATTTCAATAACAAACGGCGGCTCCGCGCGCCATTTTAGTAGAATCTCTCCATGGTGCCGCCCCTGCTGGTCAAGAACGCCCTGCGCGTAGTCCTCATGGACGATGCGCGCACGGAGCTCGCGGGCGCCGACATCCTGATCCGGGGCCGCGTGATCGTGGCCGTGGGAAAGGACCTCGAGGAGGAGGGCGCCCGGATCCTCGACGCCCGGGACTGCGTCGTTCTGCCGGGGTTGGTGAACACCCACCACCACCTCTGCCAGGCCCTGACCCGCAGCGTAGCCGCGGTACAGGACGCCAAGCTCTTCGACTGGCTGGTCCATCTTTACGAGATCTGGAAGCATTTAACTCCGGAGGCGGCCGAGACCGGGGCCGAGGTCGGCCTTTCGGAGCTCCTGCTCACCGGCTGCACCACATCCTCGGACCACACCTATCTTTTCCCCAAGGGCCAACCCAACGAACTCATTGACCGGCAAATCGAGGCGGCCCGCAGGCTCGGAATCCGGTTTTCGCCCACCCGCGGCTCCATGTCGGTCGGCCGCTCCCAGGGAGGCCTGCCGCCGGAGGAGGCCGTCCAGAACGAGGAAGAGATCCTCAAGGACTGCGGGCGCCTGGTCAAGGCCTACCACGATCCCGCCCCCTACGCCATGTGCCGGGTGGGCCTGGCTCCCTGCGCGCCCTTCTCCGTGAGCCCCGGACTCATGCGGGAGATCGCGACCGAGGCCAAGCGCTGGAAGGTGCGCCTGCACACCCATCTGGCCGAGACTTTGGATGAGGAGGAGTACTGCCTTCAGCGCTACAAGATGCGCCCGCTTGACTTCATCGAGTCGGTCGGCTGGCTCAGTCCGAGCGCCTGGTTTGCCCACATGGTGCATTTAAACGAGGGCGAGATTCGGCGCTTGGCCAAGGCCGGCGCCGGGGTGGCGCATTGCCCGACCTCGAACCTGCGCCTGGGCTCCGGCATCGCCCCGGTGCGGCGCTATTTGGACGCGGGAATCGCGGTAGGCCTGGGAGTGGACGGCTCGGCCTCCAACGACTCGGGCGACATGCTCGCGGAAGTCCGCCAGTGCCTCCTCATCCACCGCATCAAGAGCGGGGTCGGCTCCATGCCGGCCCGGGATGCCTTGTGGATGGCGACGCGAGGCGGCGCCAGGGTCCTCGGGCGAGACGACATCGGCGCCGTCGCCCCCGGCAAAGCGGCCGACCTCGCCATATTCGATCTGAACAGGGTGGACTACGCCGGGGCCATGAGCGATCCCGTGGCCGCACTCCTCTTCTGCGGGACCGGGCATCGCGCGAAGTGGACCATAGTCAACGGCCGGATCGTGGTGGAGGACGGAAGGCTTTTGACCGCGGATGAAGGCGCGTTGGTCCGCAAAGCCAACGACATCTCGCGCCGGCTCCTACGCTAGAGGCGGAATCCCCAGCTGTTTGCAGATCTTGCGCGCCGCGAAATCCTCCATCTCGGGATGGCGGGTCACCGGCACTTCCTTCTGGGTGGCGGGGTTCTGGAACACCGAGTACTTACCGCCCTCCCTCACGAGCACGCAGCCGTTTTCCGTTAAATGGCGCACCAAATCCTTCCTTTTCATGGCTTTATTTTACCTAATTATTCTCACTCGTAGTGCAGGGCCTCGATGGGATCGAGCTGGGCCGCCTTGCTGGCCGGATATAGGGAGAACAGGAAACCCGTCCCGACCGCGATCGCCAAGGTCAGCAGGAAATGGAAGGGGGTCAGGCTGGAGAAGTCTCGGTCTGCGTTGCGCGAGAGGTACAAAACCCCGGCGGTGCCCAGGCCCAGGCCCGCGACCCCCCCCAGGAAGCCCAAAATCATGGCCTCCACCACGAATTGCCTGAGGATGTCCCCCCGGGTAGCGCCCACCGCGCGCCGGACCCCGATCTCCTTGATGCGGGAGTAAATCGTGGCCAAGGTCACGTTCATGATGCCGATGCCCCCGGCCAATATCGCCACGATCCCGACCGCCAATATCGCGATGACGTACTGGCGCACGCTGTTGAGTATGCCCTGGATCTCGTCCCGGTTGTCCTTGACCTCGTAGTCCTCCTCGCGATGCCGGGCCTTGAGAAGCCCCTCGATGCGGCGCTTGTAGAGCGGGACGGTGGCCTCCTCCCCGGTGTCCACCTGGATCTCGCTCACCGACCTGGGACTGCCGTCGCCTCGTCGGGCCAGAAGCCTCTGGTACGTGGTGACGGGGACCAGCACCGTGCCGCTTCCTCCATAGGAGTTGTGCCCCCAGCGTGGATCCTTGTCCCGGGGAGGCTCGCTCAAAATTCCGATCACGGCGAAGAGATGGTCGCCGATCATCACGGTCTGACCCAGGAGGTCCCGGCGCTTGAGCAGGCCCTCGATGGGCATCTCCCGGAAAAACTTGGCCCACCAGGGCTTCTCGATCCAGCCTCCCGGCTGAATCAAGAGGCAGACCCGGTTTCCCCGCCTCACGTCCTCGGAATTTAGGAATCGGCCGCGCAGTTGATAGACCCAGTCCCGCTTGGACCACTCCTCGGTGACGCCGGTGACCACGAAATCCTCCTTGTAAAATTCCCGGAACCGAAAATGCATTCCCCAGGCCCGCGCCAGTGGGTAGACCATGTAAAGCTCGGGCATGCTCTGGCGGATGGCATCCGCGTCGTCCGAGTTCAAGCCCGCGGAGAGCCCCCGGGAAACATAGTCGCGCTTCTTCTCGATTTCCAGGCGCCCCGGCCCCATGAGCTTAAAATTCTCCGCTACACGCTGGTTGACCCCCTTGATCTGGGCCAAGGTATAGAGGATAGAGGCGACCCCGATAGAAATCGCGAAAAAGCTCAAGAACGACCGCATCTTATGCGACCGTATCTCCAACCACCCCGTCTGCAATGATTCCATGGCGGCTACACCAGCTGGCCATCCTTGATGCGGATTAGGCGGCTAGCACTTTCCGCGATCTGGCGGTCATGAGTGACGAGCACCACGGTCATGCCCTCCCGGTTGAGCTCCCGAAAAAGGGCCAGTATCTCGGCGCTGGAGCTGGAGTCGAGGTTTCCGGTGGGCTCATCGGCCAAGAGAAGGCTCGGCCTGTTGGCCAGGGCCCGGGCGATGCCCACCCGCTGGCGCTGGCCGCCGGAAAGCTCTAGCGGGGTGTGGGTGACCCTGTCCTCGAGGCCCACCTTGGTCAGGAGCTCCACGGCCCTGAGCGCCCGCTCGACCCGGGGCACGCCCGCGTAGCCCATGGGCAGGCAAACGTTGTCGAGGGCGGTGTGGCGCGACAGGAGGTTGAAGGCCTGGAACACAAAGCCGATCTTCTCCCGCCGCAGGCGCGTGCGCTGGTCGTCGGAGAGGTCCTGGCAGGCGTGGCCCATCAAGCTCAGCTCCCCCCCGCTCGGCCGGTCGAGAAGCCCCAAGAGGTGCATCAAGGTGGACTTGCCGCAGCCCGAGGGGCCGGTGATGGCCGCGAACTCCCCCTTCTCGATCTTGAAGCTCACCCCGCGCAGGGCGGTATAGGCGGCGCTGCCCTCCCCGTAGGTCTTCTTCAAGCCCGCGCACTCGATCAGATTCACGATTTCTTGGGCTTCTCCGCCGGCTTCTCGGTGAGAAGCCGGTCCTTGCCCGAGAGGGTCTTGGGGTCCAGGAGTTCTGCATCCATCTCGCTGCGAAGGCCGAGTTCGACCCGGATGCGATCGGGGTTTCCCTTCTTCTTATCAACGTAAACGTAAGTCTTACCGCTCTCCTCGAAAACGGCGGACAAGGGCACGCGGAGAACACCCTTCCTCTTCTCGAGAAGGGCATCCACCCGTGCCGTCATGCCGGGCTTGAGCCTCGGCTCGGCCCGGTCCAGCTCGACCTCGACCTTGAACACCTTGAGCCCGGCGTTATTCTTCTCGGCCTGGGGCGCTATCAAGCTCACGCGCGCCGGAAAAACCTGCCCGTCCAAGGCGTCCACGGTCACCGTGACGGGAAGGCCCGCCGACAGCTTCAAGACGTCCATCTCGTTGATCTGCATGTTGACCACGAGGCGCGAAAGATCGGCCACGGTCATGAGATAGGTCGGGCTCTGCGAATCGAAAAGGCCGGTCAGGTAGTCCCCGATGCGGGGAAATTTCACGTTGTAGTTGTTGTCCGCGGCGGGCACGTAGCGCATCACGGTCCCGGCAAGGGGCGCGCCGACGGTGGAGGGAACGTAGCGTTCGGACTCTGTACGCCCGGGCTGGACCACGGCCAAGGCCTGGCCCTTTTGCACGGCCTGGCCTTCCTTCACCTTGAGCTCGATGACTCGGCCGCTCACCTTGGAGGCCACGTCCACGAACACCTTGGGGGCGATGTCGCCGCTGTCCTTGAAGTGGACCTCGATGTCCCCCTGGCTCGGAGATTCGAAGCCCGCCGGAGCCTTGTCCGCGGCCTTATAGCGCTTGTAGCCGACGCCGCCTGCCAACAGAGCCAGGATGGCGGCGGAGGCGACGGCGGTTTTCCTGCGCTTCAAGTAGAAATGCCTTAGTTTCCCCATAAGGGTTCTCCCACGGCCTGGCGGTATTGGATCCAGCCGAGACGGCTGTCGTGGAGCAGGCGCTCCAGCTCGACCCTGGACTGGAGGTAGTCCTGCCGCGCTTGGGCCAGGCGAATGACGTCGGCGCTGCCTTGGCGGTACTGCTGGGTCACGAGCTCCAGGTTGTCGCGGGCGATGTCCTGACGCTGGCGCCCGAGACGGAAGGAATTCAAGGCCAGGTCGAAATTGATCCGCGCCACGTACACCTCCTCGCGCACCCGGCGGACCAAGGCCTCTCGGTCCTCCCGACTCTTCCTCAGCTCCGCCGCGGCCGAGGCTCGCTCCTGCCATTGGCTAAAGCCGTTGAACCCCGCCGGCAAAGAGAGGCTGACCCCCAGGTAATAGTTCGGGCGCGAGCGGCCGGTGCCGAGGCTCGGGTCCCCGAAGGTCGCGGCCTTGGCGGCGCTCCAATGAGCGGCGGCGCTCAAGGTCGGGAACAGCTTCTGGAGGGCCGAGGCCGCGCTCGTCCGGGCCTGGGCCAGCGCCAACTCGGCTTGGCGCATCTCTGGCCGCTCGAGCACCGCCTTCCTCGCGGAGGCCGGGAACTCCCCGGACAAGGGCTCCGGGGGAACGAGGCTTTCAAGGCGGGACGGCTCCTCGGGGTCGCGGCTTATGAGAACGTTGAAGCGGTAAAGGGACTTGCGGCGCTCGGCCTCCGCCGCGAAGGCGCGCAGCTCGCTCGAGCGCCAGTCGGTCTCGCTTTTGAGAAGGTCGCTCTTGCTCTTCATCCCGTTCTTGTAGAGGTCCTGGGTGAGGAGGTACTGCGCCTTCTGGGCCTCGAGATCAGAGTCGGCCACTTCCTTGAGCCCCTGCTTAAGGGCCAGATCGAGGTAGGCCTTCACCGCCTGCAGGGCCCGGTCCTGCCGGACCTCGTCGAGCCGAGCTCGGGAGAGGTCCCGCGACAGCGCGGCCTGGCGGATCTTGCGCGAGTCGAGAAAGCTGTTGAAGAGGTTGAGCGACAGGCTCGCGTCGTATTTGACGTCCGAGCCGTTAAGCCTCCAGGAGCTGAAGCGGTCGCTATGGAGCGGGTTCTTTCCCCACGGGGCGGCCTGGGCCTCTGCCGATAGGGCGGGAAGCCAGGCGTCGCCCACGGCCTCTTTCCATTTCGCCGAGGCCGCCTCGGCCGCGGCCTCGGCCGAGCGCAGCTCCGGGGAATTTTCGAGAGCCAGGCGGAGGTAGCTCTCCTGGGTAAAACTCGTCTCGGCGCGGCAGGGCCCGGCCAAGGCCGCCGCCAGAACCACAAGCCCAAGAGCCATAGAATTGAATGACAGTATACTTAATTCACCGTATGGAAACTGTCCGCCAAGGCGCCGAACTCCGGCTGGGCGCGGGCGAACGTTCCCGCGGGGGCCGAGTGGACGAGGACGTAGAATCCCGAGCGGACCGGGATGAGCACGAAGGCCTCGCGGCGCCGCTCCAGGGCCGGGCCATGCGCCAGGCGCTCCTCGCGCGAAAGGGAAAATTGATAGGCCCTCCCGCCCTTCCACGGCCGAGGAATCAGAGGCGAGCTCTCCCCCCCGCCCAGGGCCTGCCTTCGGGCGTAGGCCCGCAGGGCGGCAAGGTCATTGCCCCCGGGCTCGAAATAAACGCCTAGAGAGGTCGAGAAGGCCCCGGGGCCGGAGCTCGGCCCGATGAAGGAGACCCGCTGGGCTCCGCCCTGGTTTTCCAGAACTCTCCAGCTTGGCGGCGCCTGGCTGGAAAATGAACCCCGCAAATCCGTGTAGGCCGGTTTTTCGCCGCAGGCAAGAGCTTCCAGGAGAACGCAGACGAACACCCGCGATCCAGCGCGCGCTAGCCGCATCATCGAGTCTTGACTTTAAATTTCAGCAAGGGAAGCCCAAGCAGGACCTCGCCCTGCTGTTTTGCCTTGCCTTCCAAATGGCGCAGCAAATCCGCGCGGACTTTTTTCTTGGCCGCTTCGCCTAAAATATTGAGGATGTAGAAGTGTTCCAAAATTCCCATGAGAGTCCCGGGGGCTCCGCTGATTTTCAAGGTAAAATCCTGGAAATTGATATTGGGGAGGAAGTACCGCGGATCGAAGAGCTCTTGAATCCCCTCCCTGGACTCAAGCCGCGAATCGCCGGTGCGGAAAGCGGCTCCTTTTGAAAGCTCTGTTTTAATGAATTGGGAAATTTCGCTCCCCATCAAGCCGTAGAGCCCGCCCGAGGACGCGTTGCGCCCTACGACGGCCGCGAACGTCCCGCCCGGGCGCAAAACCCTGCGGACCTCGGCCACGACAGGCTCGATGGGGACCATGAGCATCAAGGCTAAGTGGCAGATGACGACGTCAAAACTTCCGCTTGGGAAAGGCAGCTCTTGGGCTCGGGCTTGCAGAAACTCGACATTTTCCCTCCGGAATCTCTCATTCGCGGACCCAACTTCGGAGGCAACCATGTCAACGCCCACGAAGCGGCCTCCCTCTTGCATGCGGCTCAGACATAAAGGGGTGATGTAGCCGTCTCCGCAAGCCAGGTCCAGGACCTCGATCGGTTTGCCTTGGAACTCATCCAAGGCGCTCGCCATGACTTCGTAGGTGTTGGGCCCGAGGTCGGTGGGAAATCCCGCGAAGCATTTCTCCGTCATCCCCGGCGTTTTCCCATGAGCCTGGGCCAAATGGTTCTCCCAATCCTTGTCCGTGGGAGATACTCCCGAGAAAATCTTACGAGAAAAGAGGTTCATGGATATGAGCTCCCATTATACGATATAGTCAAGAATCGCCCTCTTCCGATCATGCCCGGGAAGACTCGGCCCTTGCAATTTCCCGGGGCCCCGTTATACTACCACCCATGTTGATGAAGTTCGCCTCGGTCCTTGTCCTCGCCGGGCTGGCGCCGGCTTGGGCCGAGAAGCTCGAGTGCGACGTGTCCTGGCAGATTCCCGGGCCGCCGATCGAGCGCCAGCAGGACTTGAGCGCCTGCCATGCCTTCGCCGCGACCCGACTCCTCGAGGCCGCGATCCGGCGCTCCTCCGGGAAGGCCGAGATGCTGTCCCCGGCCGACCTCCTGGTCATGAGCACGGTGGGCTCCCCGTGGTTCTTTCGCAGGCTGATGGACCAGGGCGATTTCATCCCCAGGCTCACGGCCGCGGATATCGAAGACGCCTTTAACCATGCCGAGGGCGGAGATTCCCTCTGGGACCTGCGCGTCGCGCTATGGAACGGAGTGGCGCGCCGAAAGACCGTGCCCTTGGGAGAAACCATAGACAATTACCGCGACTGGCGGGATTATACGATCCATAGGCTCCTCGAGCTCCAAAGCCCCACTCGATACGGCCGGCGGGAAACGAAGGCCGAGGTGGACGCCCTCTTTAAGCGCTACCCCACCCTGTCTTTGGCCGTCCGCCTGGTGCTCATGAGCCAAGGCTTCCCGCATAGGGAGGACGAGCTAAAATCCCTCGCGCAAAGCATCAAGCTCGCTTTGCGGGCCCAGGCGATCGCCCATTCCTTCTGGGCGGGGAAACTCGACCCGCGGCAGGATTTAGACGCCCAGCACGACTCCATCGCGGACCTGATACTCGGCCGCAACGACCAGGGCAAGCTGGACGAAATCCTCCGGGACCGCGCCGACGTGCGCAAGGCATACAACTTCGAACATATGCGCATCGTGAAGCTCGCCGGAGGCTCTCGGGTGGACGGCGCCGCCGGCTGGATCAGGCGCCAGCTCTGCGGCAAGCAAGCCGCGCGCCCCGTAGTCTTCGGGATAGACCTTCACGACCTCGACGGTTGGAGGGACGGCAAGGGAGAGCGCTTCAAGCGCGGTTCCTTCCACATATTCGTATTGACCGGCTACGGCAGAAATCCGGAGGGCGCGCGGGTATTCAAGTCCCGCAACTCCTGGGGCCTCAATTACCACGATGACGTGCCCGAAGACGCTCTCAGCAAAATTCCGATCTGGGCCGCCGCGTTGGCGGCGCCCGGAGAGCCGGATTAGTTTATGCTAAAATATAGGAGCCCTAAAAATGGAAGACATCACCCCTCAAGCGCCGCCCGCGCCGGCAGAGCCGCGCAAGCTCGGGGCTTTGCTTAAAGCCAGTTTCGGCCTGGCCAAGGCCGGGCTCGGCGAGACCGCCCTTATCGTTGGGGCCGGGCTTTTGCCCGGTTTCGTTCTCATGAGCGCGGTCATGGCTATGACCGGGCTTACCAGCAAGGAATCCCTGCGCGAGGCCCTCATGGCGGGGCAACTGGGCGCCCTGCTTCTCATCCCCGTGGCCTTAATCAGCAAGATGATCCAAGCCCTGGCCTTCATGGCCCTCATCTTCTCCCTGTACTTCCGCGACAAGGGCGAAGCCCTGGATTTCCAGCAATCCTACTCCTTCTCTTTCCAGCGCTTCTGGCCCTTCGCCCTCACCCAGCTGCGGGCCCTTCTCTACATCGTGCTGGGCTATATTCTCCTCATCGTCCCCGGGGTCATCCTCTCCATCCGCTACTGCTTCGTGCACCTGTCGGTGCTCCTGGAGGGCTACGTGGGACCTGCGGCGCTGGCGCGCAGCAAGCAGATCGCGATCGCGCACATGGGCAAGGTGGTGGGAAACCTCATCGCGGCAAGCCTCGCCGTAATGCTCACCAACATGCTCGTCATGCTCGCCCTCCGCTTGGGCTCGGGCTTGGCTCTGACCGTCCTGCCGCAAAGCCTTTCCTTCGCGGGAGGGCAGGCCGCGAGCTTTATCAGCGAGTGGGCGGGAGGGATCGTGGGAAGCTGGATAGTGGCCTTCTCGATCCTGCTCTACAAGGACCTCAGCGCCTTACATCCGGCCGGGAATTAAACTCCTGGTATAGGATCAAGCCCAGGAACATCCCCAGGATCAGTATCAGCCAGGCCATCACCCGGTTCTGCTCCCTGAGAAGCTCCATAGGAACGCCCAGGCAGGAGACATCCGGGTTCTGGGGCAGGTAATAGACGATAACCCTGTCCTCCACCGCCAGAGACGGGAAGGCGGGATTGCCATAGCCGGCGCGGCCCTCGCCGCTGTAAAGCTTGGACCCGACCAAGAAAGAGTAGCTGACCGAGTCCTTCTCCCCCAGGCCCTTGGCCGTGACCCAACCCTCGACCCAGACCCCGCGGGCCTTGAGGCGTTGGTATTTGGGCCAGTCCAGGCGCAATATCGCCGCCCCCAAACAGACGAGAAGCCCCAAGGCCACCAGGCGCGTCATGGTTCGCATGGCTTTTATAATAGTATAATGGCATCGAATTCATGCGCCCGATTCCATCCAAAAAACTTTCAGGCCTTCCTCCTTACCTTTTTGTCCGGCTCCATGCCCTCAAGCTCCAGGCCCAGGCCGCGGGACTTCCCATCATAGACCTGGGGCAGGGCAGCCCCGATCTTGCGAGCCCCCCAAACGTGGTCGCGGCCTTGAAGGCGGCCGTGGATGAGCCCTGGACCCACCGCTACCCCCAAACCCAAGGGCTTCCGGAGCTGAGAAAAGCCATCGCCGCCTGGTATTCAAGACGCTTCAACGTGGCCCTGGACCCGGAAAAAGAGGTGCTGCCCTTGGTGGGGTCGAAAGAAGGCCTCGCCCATTTGTTCATGGCGCTCCTGGAACCGGGGCAGGGAGTCCTCGTCCCCAATCCCTGCTACCCCGTGCATTACAACGGGGTGATCCTGGCGGGGGGCAAGCCCTTCCTCATGCCCTTGAAGGAAGAGAACGGCTTCCTCCCCAACCTCAAAAAAATCCCGGCCGAGGCCGCGAGGCGCTGCAAGATACTCCTGCTCAACTACCCCAACAACCCCACGGGGGCGGTGCTGGAGGACGCCGGGCTCCTGGAGGAGGCCCTGGCCTTCTCGCGCAGACACGGGTGCCTGGTGGCCTACGACAACGCTTATTCCGAGCTCACCTTCGACGGCTACCGCGCTCCCTCCATTCTCCAGCTCCCGGGAGCGCGCAGGCGCGCCGTGGAGTTCCACTCCCTCTCCAAAACCTATTCCATGGCGGGCTGGCGCATCGGATTTGTCGTCGGCAACGCCGAGGCCATCGCGCACCTCGGGAAATTCAAGGGCTTCCTCGACTACGGCATCCCGAGCTTCATCCAAAGGGCCGCGGTCGAGGCCTTGAACGGCCCCCAAGACTCCATCGCCGAGGCTTGCCGCGTCTACCGCGAGCGCCGGGACGCCTTGGTGGCGGCCCTGGCCGGCATCGGCTGGGAAGTGCCCGCCCCGAGGGCGGCCATGTACCTCTGGGGCCGGCTTCCCGAGGTTGCCCGCAAGAAAGGCTCTCTGGCCTTCGCCGAGAGCCTCATCCTCGAGAAAGGCGTGGTGCTTTCCCCGGGAGTCGGCTTCGGGCCGCATGGGGAAAGCTACATCCGATTCTCCTTGGTGGCGCCGAAGGAGAAGCTGGCGCTGGCGGCCCGGCGCATCGGAGACTTCCTCGCCCGGCGATGACGCCAGAGGCGGCCGCGCGGCTAGGGGGATTCGCCGGGGCCTTCTCGCTTTCGGGGATTTGGGAACGGCTTTCCCCCCGCCGCCCCTTGGCGGCCTCGAGGCTTTTCCGTTGGCGAAGCAACCTCGGCATCCTGGCCCTGGACGCCCTGGCCCTGCGCCTGGGCCTGCCTTTGGTCCTGGCGGATTGGGCCAAGCTCGCCGAGTCCCGCAGCTGGGGCCTCTTCAACCGATTGGATCTGCCGGCGGGGTTTGAGCTCGCCGCGGGCTTCCTGGCCCTCGATCTCGTCATATACTGGCAGCACAGGATTTTCCACCGCGCGCCCATTCTCTGGCGACTGCATCAGGTCCACCACACCGACGTGGACCTGGACCTCACCACGGGGCTGCGCTTCCATCCCCTGGAGATCCTTATCTCCATGGCCATCAAGTTCGCCGCCGTGGCCGCGCTCGGCGCGCATTGGAGTGCCGTGGCCGCCTTCGAGATCGTTCTCAACGCGACATCGCTCTTCAACCACGCCGACATTAACCTGCCGGCGGGGGTTGACCGGACGCTGAGGCTGGTCCTGGTCACGCCCGACATGCACCGGGTGCACCACAGCATGGACGCGGGCGAGACCAACAGCAATTTCAGCTTCAACGTGCCCTGGTGGGACTGGATATTCTCGAGCTACCGCGCCCAGCCCCGGGACGGCCACTTGGAGATGAGCTTGGGCCTTCCCGAACACCGCCAGTGGCGGGCCCAGAGCCTGCTTTGGCTCCTGGCTTTGCCCTTCAAATAGCCCGGCCGCATGAAGATCCGCTGCGACCTCCACGTCAACGGCGGATCGCGCAAGCTCCTCCTGGTCCCCGGCCCCAACGAGACCGGAGAGCACTTGGCCTTGAAGCTCGCCGCCTACCTTTTGTTCTGGGACTGGGAACCGGTCGTCGAGGCCAGCGCCAAGCATCCGGCTTTGGCCGCCCAGGAGTTCATCCCGGACCTCATGGCCTTGGACCAGGGCGGGGAGATACGGCTCTGGGTCGAGTGCGGCCAGGTGAGCCTCCACAAGCTCGGCAAGCTCCTGCGGCGCCTGCCCCAAGCCCGCATCGTAGCGCTCAAAGCCGACGAGCGCCAGGCCCGGCGCCTGCGCAAGGACCTAGGGGACTGTCTCGAACGCTCCAAGCGCGTCGAGATCTGGGCCTGGCCCGAAGGCTCCTTTAAATCCTGGATCGCCTGCGTGGCAGAGAAAACCGAGGTCTACGGCGAGAGCCGAGGGCTCATGCTCAACGCGGTCGTCAATGAGCGCCCCATCGTGGCCGAGCTGAAGAAAGTCTAGGCGCTCTGGGGCTCTTGGAGGAGCACTTGCGTCGGGTAAGCGAGGGATATCCCCTCTTTTTTGAGGCCCTCGATCAGGGCGAAGTGAATCTCCTCTTGGAGGTCCATATAGCGGTTGAAATCCGGGTCCATGACGACATAAACCGCCTCGAACTTGAAGGCGGCCTCCGCGATCTCGTTGAGATGGACCCGCTCCAGGCGCGCCGCGGGCGCTTTCGAGACAATCTCGCGGACAAGCGGCCCCACCCGTCTGATCTTCTCGAGCGGCGTCCGGCGCGAGATCCCCAGGGACAAAGTCGCCCGGCGCTCGCGCAGATAGCGGAAATTGCGTATCTTGGCCGAGGCCAGGAAGGAGTTCGGAAAAACCAGGAGCTCGCCGGAAACGGAACGCACCCTCGTGGTCTTGATCCCGATCTGCTCCACCGTGCCCGAAAAGGAGTCCACCGCGATGGCGTCCCCGACCACGAAAGGCCTGTCGAGGAAGATGGCCATGGCCGAGAAGAGGTCGCTCAGCACCGCCTGGGCCGCCAGGGCCACGGCCACGCCCCCGATGCCCAGGCCCGTGAGCATGGCGGTGATGTTGATGCCAAGATTGCCCAGGGCGAAGAGAAGCGCTCCCACCCAGATCAAAGCGTTGAGGAGGTAAATGATGTTGCGCACCGTGGACTGGGCAATGGCCTGGGCCTGCCCAGGCTCGGGAAGGGCCAGGCGCCGCACCGCGAAAGCGGCCGCGTCCTGGAGCAGGCGCACCGCGCGGTAGGTCAGAACCAGGACCAAGAAAACATAAAGGAAGCGGTGCGCCGAAGCCGGAATCTGGAGGGAGCGAACCGACAGATAGAGGGCCAAGAGAAGCCCCTCCCAAGGCCGGACCTGGGCCAGGTGCTCGACCAGCAAGTCGTCGCCCTCCCAAACGGTTCTCTTGGCCCAGGCCCTCATGCGCCCGAGCGCCGCGCGGCGCAGGACCAGCATGCCAAGCACCAAGGACAGGAAAACCGCGCCAGCGTAGAAGTAGGCGGTCATATGTCCAGCACCATGGACCGCATGATAACAATTTATTTGTATAATCCCAATGTTCAAAAAAAGGAGAGCTATGACCACCGCCACCATGGACTATAAAGTGAAGGACATCAGCCTTGCCGAGTGGGGACAGAAGGAAATAACCATCGCGGAGAGCGAAATGCCCGGGCTCATGGCCCTGCGGGAGGAATATAAAGGAAAGAACCCCCTGAAGGGAGCCCGGATCGCGGGCTGCCTGCACATGACCATCGAGACCGCGGTCCTCATCGACACCTTGGTGGAGCTGGGAGCCTCGGTGCGCTGGAGCTCCTGCAACATATTCTCAACCCAGGACCACGCCGCGGCAGCCGTGGCGAAAGCCGGGGTCCCGGTCTTCGCCTGGAAGGGCGAAAGCTTGGCGGAGTACGACTGGTGCGTCGAGCAGACTTTGCGCTGGCCCGACGGCTCCGGGCCGACCTTGCTCCTGGACGACGGCGGGGACCTCACCAACATGGTCCATGACAAATACCCGGAGCTCTTCAAGGACATCGCCGGCCTTTCCGAGGAGACCACGACCGGGGTGCACCGCCTCTACCAGCGCCATGCCGCAGGCTCGCTCAAGTGCCCCGCGATCAACGTCAACGACTCCGTCACCAAGTCCAAATTCGACAATCTCTACGGCTGCCGGGAATCGCTGATAGACGGCATCAAGCGCGCCACCGACGTCATGGTGGCGGGAAAGGTAGCCGTCATCTGCGGCTACGGCGACGTGGGCAAGGGCTGCGCCCACTCCCTCCGGGGCATGGGCGCGCGGGTGCTCGTGACCGAGATAGACCCCATCTGCGCCCTGCAGGCCTGCATGGAGGGCTACCAGGTCGTCACCATGGAGGACGCCGCGGCGGCCGGAGACATTTTCGTCACCACCACGGGCTGCCGGGACGTGATCCGCCGCGAGCACATGGACAAGATGAAGTCCCAGGCCATCGTCTGCAATATCGGCCATTTCGACCTCGAGATCGAGGTCGCCTCTTTGGAGGACGACAAGAAGCTGCGCAAGGTCAACATCAAGCCCCAAGTGGACCAATACGTCTGGCCCGACGGCAAGGTCCTGACCGTGCTGGCCTCCGGGCGCCTGGTCAACCTCGGCTGCGCCTCCGGGCACCCATCCTTCGTGATGAGCAACTCCTTCACCAACCAAGTCATGGCCCAGGTCGAGCTCTGGGCCAACCGCGGCAAGGGAAAATACAAGAACCAGGTCTACACCTTGCCCAAGGCATTGGACGAGAAGGTGGCTCGCCTGCACCTCAAGAAGCTGGGAGCAAAGCTCACCAAGCTCTCCAAGGAACAGGCCGATTACCTCGGGATCAGCCCCGAGGGGCCCTTTAAGCCCGAGCATTACCGCTATTAATTGGGAAGCCATGAAAACGCTACTGTCCGCGCTGGGGCTCTTCGCGCTGGTGGCTGTCCTTTGGGCCGTGGGGACCTACAACAGCCTGGTCGGCAAACAGGAGGCTGTGAGCGGAGCCTGGGCCCAGGTCCAGAACGTCTACCAGCGCAGGGCGGACCTCGTCCCGAACCTGGTGGAAACGGTCAAGGGCGCAGCCCATTTCGAGAAATCCACCTTGGCCGCCGTAGTCGAAGCTCGCTCGCGCGTGGGCGGCCTCAACGTGGACAAAGGCCTCCTCAACGATCCGGGCCAATTCAAAAAATTCGAGGACGCCCAGGGCGCCTTGAGCGGGGCCCTGAGCCGCCTCCTGGTGGTGGTCGAGAAATATCCCGAGCTCAAGGCCAACGCCAACTTCCGAGACCTGCAGGTCCAGCTCGAAGGAACGGAAAACCGCATCGCGGTCGAGCGCCGGGCCTTCAACGAAATTGCTGTCGCCTACAACACGGCCATCCGGCGCATGCCCGCCGCCTTGATCGCCAACTTCTCCGGCTTCAAGGGGCGCCCCTATTTCGAGGCGGCTGCCCAAGCCCAGCAGGCGCCGCAGGTGAAGTTTGAGGGCTCGCAATGAAATACTATGACCAACTGGCCGGGGCAATTTTGGAGCGAGACGAGGATCGAGGAGCGAGCATACCCGCAGCGGTATGTGAGTGACGAGAGACGAAGTCGCAGCCCAAAAGTGCCCCGGCCCTTCAGGCAGGCCCATCTTCGGCCGAT